>CAILYI010000233.1 GCA_903838415.1 uncultured Anaerolineae bacterium
GCATAAACGCTAAGTTGCATGTCGATATCTTAGAACATGAGTGCTAACTTGTTAATATTTGTGCATGAACCGGATGATTGAATTCGATACCTGTATAGTGGCCGTGCTCAGATCGGCAGATCTCTCTGTGTTAGGCTCGATCAATGCTTATAAGTCTGTTGTCAGCCTTTTGCTTGGTACGCTTCTGTTGGGCGAAATCCCAACCCTAATGGGGGGCATCGGGATCCTGCTGATTGTTTCGGGAAGCGATTTTATTGTTGATAAAGCCTCCGGTTCACCCCAGGCAGCCGGGCTTGCCGGATTTTTCAAAAGCCCGGGCATTCGTCTGCGTTTCGCGGCCCTGATTCTCTCGGCCATGGAGGCTAGCTTTCTTAAAAAAGCGGTCCTATTATCTTCTCCGGTGGTCACTTTTTCTTCTGGTGCTTTTTGGGGGTTCCCTTGGCTCTTGTGGTGCTGCTTTTCCTGGCCAAAATCGACTCCCGGCGAAAAATAGTTACCACGCGTCAGAGTATACGTTTTTTTTGATAAAAAATACAAGCACTTGGCCTAGTTCCGTGTTTTTTTGACACTAAACTTGTCTAAAAACGACTCAATTGAGCGAAAAAGAATTCGGGATTTAAAAATTTTAGCGAATAGTGAATACCCCTGTTTTGTTTTTGGAAACGCTGCGATCCAGACCAATCATTGAATTTGATGCCCAGTTAATGATACAGTAATGTTAAGAAATAATATGCCAACCGCATTTGGTTTATACAACTGAATATCTGAACCACTGGAGGTGTGATATGACTTTGAAAAATTATTCACGGATTGTTACACTTTTCCTGGCAGCTGTGCTAATCGGTCTCAGTTGTCAGTGGGTCACTGGAATTCAGGGTGGTGCGGCAACTCAGGCTGTACCCACGCAGAAGGTCAGCATTACACCGGAAAAAGAAAAAACCAGCAAATTCAGTTTGGCAGGGCAGATTGGGGGTGTTTCTTATGCCGTTGATGCGCAGGGGAATTATGCTTATCTGGGGGTTGGGCCGAGATTGTATGTTCTGGATATATCCAACGCATCCGCGCCAAAGCTGACTGGTCAAACCCCCGTCATGCCTGGGGTTGTACGTAATGTGATCGCAGCCGGGCAATATGCCTATGTGGCAACCGGCAAGGGCTATGTGCGTGTGATTGACATTGCTGACCCGGCGAAGCCTGTTGAGATGGCGTCGTTTGTAGAGAATTCCTACGCTCAGGGACTTGCACTGGATGGGAATTATCTCTACATCGCCGATAACGCTTTCGGGTTGCGGGTTGTGGATATCTCAGATCCGCTGCACCCCAAAAAGGTCGGGGAAGTGAAAACTCCGGGGGCGTTCTCATCCGTGACGATTTACGGAAAACGCGCTTACCTGGCAGGTTCCACTTATGGACAAGGCCTGGTGGTGATTGACGTCTCCAATCCAGCCAACCCGGTGCAGACAAGCTCGATATCGATCTCTGATAGTCAGGGATCGGTCATATACTCCGTCAAAGTCAGTGGAAATTACGCCTATATCGCGGCTGGAAACCCTGGTCTGATAATTATCGACATCTCTGACCCGGCTAAACCTGTCGAAGCCGGGTCTTTCGACACATCCTGGGCTGACGGGCTGGCGCTGGTTGGCAATGACCTGTATCTCACTGATCAGGTGGATGGTTTATATGTGCTGGATATTTCCAATCCGAAAAAGCCTGCGCAAAAAGGATTAGTACCGGTGGAACTGTTTGGGCAGACAGTTCCCGGTGAACGCAGCCTGACAGCAGAGAGCGGGCAAGTTTTCATTGCCAATTACAACCAGGGCTTGCTTGTGATTGATGCTTCTGGGCCAGCAATTGCGGCACGATTTGACACGCCTCTGCCTGGGGCGGTTATGGATGTGCTGGTCGAAAACAACATAGCGCATGTAATCGCCGATACGCTCGGCCTTTATACTCTGGATGTATCCAATCCAGCCCAGCCGCGCCAGTTAAGCTTTGACATCAGCCGCATCCAACATGGAATGCGCACGCCGCGTGGAGTGGCACGACAGGGGAACTTTGTTTATGTCGTCGATATTAACAACGGCTTCAGCGTTTATGACGTCAGTGACCCATCTTTGCTGATAGAACTCAGTCGTGTGGAAAAGCCACAAGGAATGACGGACGTAGCTGTCGCCGGAAATTATGCCTATGTCACGGTGCAGGAACATGAAAAGCGAGAAAACCGCGGCATGCTGGTTTTTGACATTTCCAATCCAAGCAAGCCACAGCAGGTTGGGTTTGTGAAGACCGAATATAGCTTGCAGGCAATCGCCGTGCAGGGAAATTATGCTTACCTCCCTGAGTACACTGAAATAATGGAAATCGGTCAATCCATCAGCCTGCGCAGCTGTGATGTTTCCTCGCCATCCAACCCTGTGCTGGTAGGGGAACTGGATACCACCGCTGTGGCATCGATGGCAACCAGCATCGCTGTTGCCGGAAACCATACCTACATCGGCGACTTGAACAAGGGTTTGACCGTTATTGATATTTCCAACCCGACCAGGCCAGCGCAGGTGGGGGTTCTCGCGCAAGCCAGCATCATCCAGGATCTGGTGGTAGTTGATGACAAAGTTTTTACCGCAAACTATGGCTGGGTCAGCGTGATTGACGTTTCAGACCCGACCAATCCAACGCTAGAGGCTGTTTATTCCAACCCTGGCATGGCAATGGGTATCCATGCTGTAAAAAACATGGTTTATGTTGCGGATTTCGACGCTGGATTGGTCATCCTGAAATATGAAAAGTAACTGAATAGGGAAAGTACCTTGCGTTAGTTTGGCCCAACCAACTAATTTCCCCCGAAATGTTTGAGATTTCCTTACGGACAGGTTTAAATTTTGTGTGTAATCGAGAAAGGTCATTGGGTTATTCCGAGACGCAAAAATTGAAGAAGATGGGTTAAGCTGACGTGACAAAACCCAACGGTATTTTCTTGCTTTTATCTTTTCTGTTGCAGGTAATGTGGGTGTCGTGTTCAAAGCAAGGACTGTGGGCTTGTTTACGCTGATGGAGTTTTAACCGTGTCTCTTTGTTAGTGAACTCTGGCATAAATATCCTGGATTTTGTGCAGTCAAAACCATACGTGGAAAAAACAATCAACCATACGGTACAAAATCTTCAACCAATCGGTTGATTTCAAAGCGGGTGTTCTTTGCTATCCTATAAGCAACCAACCAACATAGGAGCAAACCGTGAACACTCGCTTTTTCTTCAAATTAAATTTATTGATTTTGATGTTTTCGCTGATCTTGATCAATGTTCATCCCGCAGCCGCCAAAACAACCATCCAGGATGGTCCCAGCGATCCGGCTGAAATGGAAGCGTTTTTCGATAACTACCTGGCAAATCAAATGGACACCTATCACATCCCGGGCGTGGTTATCAGCGTGGTAAAGGATGGGAAAGTTTTCTTCTCCAAAGGCTATGGCTATGCTGATATCGAAAAACAAATTCCATTTACTGAAAACAGCCTGCTGACAACCGCATCACTGGGAAAATTGTTCACCGCGGTCGGAGTGCTGCAACTCAATCAGAAAGGCATGATCGACCTGCAATCAGACATTCGCCCATATTTCAAGGATTTCAAACTCAATACCCATTTCGATGATCCCCTGACTTTTGCCAACCTGCTGACGCATACCGATGGTTTTGAGACGCGCATGATCGGAGTTGCAACAATGAAAGCAGAAGAATTAAAGCCGCTTGGCGAATTGCTGGCGACCTATAAACCCAACCAGATTCTCCCCGCGGGAAAATTTATGACCTATGGCGATTATGCTGCCAACCTGGCTGGCTATCTGACACAGGAAATCTCAGGTGTGCCCTTTGAGCAGTATATGGCGGAAAACATCCTCGCGCCGCTGGGGATGACACACAGTACCTTCGACCAGCATTTATCTGCATCCATGCGTGACAGCCTGGCAACCGGATATACTTTTGAGAATGATAATTATCAACCTAAACCATTATTTTATATCCATTATGCCCCGTCTGGGGGTCTGCGTACCACCGCTGCGGATATGAACCATTTCATGCTGGCGCTGCTTAACAATGGTGAATATCAAAACATGCGCATCTTGAGTTCGGAATCTGTTCAAAGCATGTTTACGCAGCAATTCAGCCCGCAGGCTGGCATGCCCGGTATCACTTATGGGTTGTTCGAAGATTTCAAAAATGGACAACGCGCCCTTCTGCGCGATGGAGATGGGGTTGGGACACGCACCCGCATGATCCTCCTACCCCAGCAGAACACGGGGATTTTCATCAGTTACAACTCCGGCGACGGCAACCTGCGCCTGAATTTGATCGGCGATTACCTGGATCACTATTACCCCAGCAGTAAAACCACTCCTATTGGGATGGATGGTTACCTGGCACGCGCCAAAATGTTTGCAGGAACCTACCGACCCTTGCAGGCGGATATTTCAACCTTTACGAAATCGATGTACTTCTTCTCACAATTGGTGGAAATCCGAGCCAACAGTGCTGGGACGATCACAATCGAAACG
This sequence comes from uncultured Anaerolineae bacterium, assembly GCA_903838415.1. Lineage (GTDB taxonomy): Bacteria > Chloroflexota > Anaerolineae > Anaerolineales > Villigracilaceae > UBA5195. The sequence continues at coordinate 4,554 of CAILYI010000233.1, forward strand.
ACCGGTATGGGTGATCACAGCAGTGTAATGGGTGGCTTTGAAGGCGCAACAGAATGGATCGAAGTCTCGCCGCTGCATTTCGAACGCATAGATGGCAACGGGCTGGTGGCTTTCGTTGTGGATGAAAACGGCAGCATCATCCAGATGATCTCGGGACAGGGCTATCACAGTACCTTCAAGAAATTGGCATGGTATGAATCGAAAGATTTCCAGGTCGGCTCGATAGCCATTGCCGCATTCATATTGCTGACTTTTGGGCTTGTCGTCTTCATCTTCAAGCCGCTGGCCTGGTTCATTCGCAAATTTCGCAAGCAGACCAGCGCACCGCAATTCAAGATGGAACTGGCAGCCCTGATTTGGGGTGGGTTGGTGACACAATGGCTGGCAATGTCGGTATTTCGTGTAATCGGTGTTTTATATGCCATCAACAGCATTGCCGGTTTCCCCAATTTCATCTGGGGTATCAGTCCTGAAATCACCAATGCCATGAACAGTGTATACCTGCCCGTGATCCTTTCGCTGTCCCTGCCCATCATCGCCAGCATCGCCTGGCGCAACCGCTGGTGGAATACCAGCATACGAATTTTATATAGCCTGAGCGCCCTGGCTGTCTTGGTGGTGATTGGATGGGCGCATTATTGGAACCTGATCGGTTTTCATCTTTAGCCAGGATTAAATATGACAGGCATTTTATTTCCCGGTATACTTTAAACATGGCTCGTAAATCTCTGCTTCCGTCCATTCAATGGCTATGGATACTGGGTGTCTCCCTGATTGTCCTGATACTTATCAGTGCCTCGGTCTTTCTATCCATAGCCATCTTTGCCGCCAGCAAAGCCATGCTGGGCAGCATACCCGGACAGGCCGAAATTGCCGCGTTCACTGAACTGTTCGGGCGCATCACCGGCTCGCTGGCATCCGTGGCTCTGACACTTTTCGCCACCACATGGTTGGCTTTACGCCTGCGCAGTGCGCCACGGCTGCATGGGCTGATCATTGGCGGGATTGTGGCTGCCGCCACCCTAATCTCGGATATCCTTTTTTCACCGCCCACCGCTCCCGATGAGTGGGTAGCCATCTTGCTAACCATACTGGCAGGCTGGCTGGGCGGCGGATGGGGCGGGTTTATCATCAACAATCGTGAGGCTGTGTATCGATCCAGCCAGGCAATAAAAGGCGCAAACCGAAAAGAGGCGGTCAAAGCCATCGGGGAACACATCGCCACCCCATCCATCGTCCTGATCACTCTGGTGAATCATTTTGGGGATTTGGATCGAGATTCGGCCTGGCAACCAACCTACTATTTGAAAGTTCCTGATTCGATCGGACCACTTCCAACCCCTGTTGAGCTCTTCAGCGTTTCAAAAGTTACCAACCTGCCCTGGCATTCCCACCTGCTGATTGCTCTGACTGACGATGAATCCTTGCTGGTTGCATCACGCAACAAAAATGGCTTTTCCCGCACAGATATTCAAAACTACCTGACCATCGCTGAACAGATTGGGCTATCCCTCGAAAACCTGAAACTTATCGAACAAGCGCGCGAAAACGGCATCATGCAAGAACGTCAACGCCTGGCGGGCGAAATCCACGATGTATTGACGCAGGGTTTCATCAGCATTGTCACCCATCTGGAAATGGCAGAGTCGAAATTGGAAAAATCACCGGCTGAAGTTCAGCCTCTATTAGATCAGGCCCGGCAGATCGCACGTGACAACCTGGGCGCTGCCCGACAAATGACCTGGGCGTTGCGCCCGGACTTGCAGAGCGGAGAGCCGCTTTCTTCTGCAATTAAATCCCTTGCGCAACGCTGGTCGACAGTAAATGGCATCCCGGCCCTATTCACTGTAACGGGTAATGAACAAAATCTGCATCCGGATATTGAAACCACCCTGTTGCGAACAGCACGCGAAGCATTAAACAACATCCGCAAACATGCACAGGCAGACAAGGTTTCGCTGACACTCACTTACCTGGATACGCTGGTCGCACTGGATGTACGGGATAATGGCAAAGGCATTCAACCCGAAATACTTCCCGCTACCGGAGCCGCAGGCGGTTTTGGATTGCCTTCCATGCGCGAACAAGCTGAACGACTGGGTGGAGAACTGAACATCGAAAGCGAACCCGGTATGGGCACTACCATTGCTGTATCCATCCCAATGCCCGTGCAGAACCGGGTACCATAAAATTAACCAGCCTGGCTCAGTAAAGAATGCCATCCATCAACAGGAAGCCGTATGAATAAAATCAGAATCATGATCGCTGATGACCATACCATTGTTCGGGCTGGCATACGGCAGTTGCTTGAAACCCAGCCTGATTTTGAGATTGTTGCGGAAGTGGAAAATGGACGTGAAGCCCTGGAACAAGCCATCCTTCACCACCCGGATGTGGCTTTGATGGATTTGCGTATGCCCGAAATGGACGGGGTACAGGCCATAACGACCATCAAGGCCCAGCATCCGGATATTCAAATCCTTGTCCTGACCACCTACGACACCGATGCCGATATTGTCTGGGCTGTGGATGCGGGCGCCACGGGTTATCTGCTCAAAGATGTGCCGCGTGAAGAACTCTTCCGCGCGGTGCGGGCCACTGCCAGGGGTGAAACTGTCCTGGCCTCATCTGTAGCGGCCCGGCTGATGGGAAAGGTTCGTTCTGGAGGCGATGAAATGCTGAGCGCCCGCGAAATTGAAGTGCTGCTGCTGGTGGCGCGTGGTGCCACCAATCAGGAAATCGCCGAAAACCTGTATATCAGTAAAGCCACGGTCAAATCACATCTCATCCAAATCTGTAACAAGCTCGGCGTCTCAGACCGCACCTCCGCCGTCACCACTGCCTTGGAGCGAGGGGTTTTCCGCCTATCGTGAGCATCCCTGGGAAATTCATCCAACGTCGATAATCCACTTGCGAAGGTCAAATTGGATGTCGCTCGGAAAACGATGTCTTGCTCTTCACAGGCAACTCAGATCCAGACATCCTGATTAGGTTGTTTGACATTGGCTCAGAGCTCATCGAGCCGGCCAGGTTCGGACGGTCATTGCTCGAATGCCGAAGACTTTTTCAACGGCTGAAACATCTAATCCAACCAAGGCGTGAACTTTCGTCATCGAGCAGGTAGTAATAGCAAAGCGAGTTGGAACAGAAGTAACCCTGGGTGGGAATAGTTTTCTTTTTGCCACCGGTTGCTTGTGCTTTGTAACAGGGGCAGTCTTGGTCTGTTTTGGGCTTGAGAATACGCGTTTTGGATTGCGAAGCAGCGCGCGCTGGTGGCTACCAGCCTGCCGCTGCTGATCGTGCAAGCGGAGTTTGGACAGATCAGACAGATGACGCTGTTTGGAGAAATGGTGGCGGCGCAAGTTGGCTGGGTAGAAGGATGGGCAAGAAAACAGCGAGGTCATTGTGATCTCGCTGTTTTTGATTTCAGGACGGATGATTTTCCATCGTAACCGTAGAAAGCTTCGGTGAAATCAGCCTGCTGCAGCCCGGAAAATGACCGGGTTCCCTCACAAATTGCGTTATTGCGCCTGATCGCGTCTCTTTTTACCTGCCTGCTGCCCCGATTACTTTTAATTTATTCTCAATTGCGATCGAAGTCTTTGTAATCGACAACCCACCGAGAGCGGTACAGCGTAACTCAACAGGAATGCTCTTGCCAACTCGATCCATTGTTTCAATCACTTCATCCAAAGGAATGACTGCATCGAAATCTGCTATTGCCATATTTGCACATGCCAGGGCATTGCTGGCAGCCATGACATTTTTCCCAAGGCAGGGCACTTCAACCCGGCCCGCCACCGGATCGCATATCATCCCCAATAAATTTTGAAGCGCCATCGAAGCCGCATTGATCGCTTGTTCGGTATTGCCCTTGGCCAATGTCACCAGCGCTGCAGCTGCCATACCCGAGCCTGAGCCACATTCTGCCTGACAGCCCCCTACCTCTGCCGCAAAAGTCGCGTGAGCCGCGATGAATACCCCAATCAACCCGGCAGCCAACATCGCACGCGTGCTATCTTCCAAAGACAAACCCATCGCACCGGCTGCCCCGATGCAGGCCCCAGGCAGGCCGCCGCAAGCCCCGGCAGTCGGCGAAGCCACAATCACCCCCATCGAGCTTTTTACCTCCATCAGCGCCGTCACACTCAGAATGATCTGGTTGAGCATCCCGCTATCCAGAAGTTTTTGATTTTCCATCGAAGTTTGAAATTGTCCAGACTGATACCCCAAAATTCGGTCGGCATATTTTGTCCCTCGAATTCCAAGCATGATGGATTTTTGCAGGATACCGACAATATCCTTCATTTTCTCCACTACCTGATCCTCAGATAAACTACCTCTGGCGCTTTCATAACGAACTGCCAGCTGCCACAACGCAAGATCTTTGCCTGTGTTGTAAGCCAGCATTTCCTCGCAGGTAATAAACGGAACTTGAACATTTTGATGCGATAGTACCGGCAAAACTGGCGCTATTTTCTTTACCGAACGAACCTGATCCATGGCCAATAGATCAGAAATAAGTTTTTCATCCAGGAAGGTTTGTGCTTTTACAATAATAAGTTGATGGTCATGCTCACCCAGCAGAATAATCTCGTCGGCCGTGACCCTGGTTTTCAAGTCTTCAAAGAGCTCATCACCCTTTGCGTCCAGGAAGATCAGGGTTTCAAAATAGTCACCCGCCATCGAAATCTTAATGCCATCAATCTCGATTACCTCGATTATTCCACCACCGGTTGATATGGCCACAAGCGAGTGGGTTTCGAACGAATTCGTGAGCTTCAACTGATAGGTATTCGGGTGGGTAGCGCCAATGTCCAGGATTTTTATTTCAAACTTTATCCCAGCCTCCCGTAAAGCGCTTTCAGACTCAGCCAGTCTTTCGTCTGTCGTCTCCCAACCAAGCAGGCCGCCGAATAGCCCCATATCCGAGCCCTGGCTGGCATGCGTGGTGGCAAGCGAACCATGAGTATCAAACTCAATCAATACGTCTTCAATCCTGCCTTCCATTAAATCTTTTGCCACCCTGCCGATCCGTATGGCAGCGGCGCAGTGCGAACTGGAAGGTCCGCGCATTACAGGTCCGATCACATCATTAAAAATGCTTGGGTAATACATTGGAATACCTTCCCTTTTGCAGAGTCATATTTTTGATGATTATTTTACCGGATGGAATGCATAAATAGTGGAGATTTATTTACAGCTAGATTGATTACGAGCTGTTTCAAACAGATATAACCGGGTGTCTGTATTCTCGCCACGAAAGTTCCAAAGCATATTTGAAATCGAGTTTTTTCTCAACCAATCTACTTCCAGATTTAGGTCCGCACCAGGCGAGTCAGAAGGGATTACGATCCAGATGCGGCAAAACGAATCGGGGACTTTCCCTAAAATGGAAAGAGTGATTGCATCCAACGCGATTTCTGGATTGTGAGTCATTTTAGCTTTCAGCAGCAAATCTGGTTTGGGAAAATAAAATGGCAGGGAGGTCCAGGGCAAACGGGGATTAGCCCAATTCATCCAAAAATACCAGACAGGCGTTCCATAGGACTTTATCAAGATGAGATCGTTCGGTAAATATTGCCGAGCTATGGTACTGTGAGCTGCATCCAGATCGATTCTTGAACGATAGTAGGATGGATCTTTTCCGAAGGAAAGCAGCATAAAAACTACCAACGCTGTTGTCAGGAGTAAAGTGGCCAGGGGCAGCCAGGGTCGGAAAACCCCGCTCAAGCCGATGAAAATCAGCAGGATAACGAGAAAAAACCCCAATACTATTGGAATTGAAGTAGCGCCAACCCGGCTGGCGGCCAGTTCCAAAGTGCCACCAGTCAGCAAAGATTTAACATGCCAGGCCAAAGCCGAATATTTCGGAATCCACAGGGCTTCAAAATCGGTTACGGCAGGTGATGCAGCATACAGGTCAACATAGTAATCAGTTTTTTGGGGCAAAATCCCGACAATTTGTACCAGCGCAGAAATAATGCCAATCCCGGTCAAAGCCATTCGTCCTGAAGTGAAATGGTACCAATCTGCAACCACGGGAGCGATTGAGATTACTAGTGGGGGAATTGCAGGTAGTATAAAACGTAAACCCCAATTGATGTGGCCCCACCAATCATCATCGTAATACAAAGCCTGCCCGGTGACCAATAAAATTAGATACAGCCAGGCTGGCCAGGCTGTTTTGGGATGGCGGACCAGGCCTATCAGCGCTAATACGAGAACAGGAGAAAACAAGAAAATACTTTTTCCGGGGCTGATAAAAGGCCCGCTGAGCGCTTCCAATAATTTCGGATGCGGCGTCGTGAAGAAGAAAATTATTAATGAAAGGTAGTATCCGGGTGTAAATCTCGCCAATATATTTATATGCGGGAAGATAACAATCCATATGAACAAACCTAAAAGCAGGGCGATAAAGAAGAATAAAAAAATTACCCCACCTTTTTTTGAGATGGTTTTTGGGGGGAATTGAAAATCGAATCTGTTTCGGTCTGAATTAATGACGATATCAAGTAATAAAACCGGAGCAGCAATGACCACAGTGTTTTTGGCTAAAATTCCCAGGGCAAAAAAAACAAAAAGACCAATCCAGGCTAGCCATTTGGCTCGTTGGAATAAGAAATGTGCGGGGTTTTTAATGATGATGGTTGCGCAAGTCCAGGCTAACAATAAAAACAACATTGCCAGCGAGTCACGAAAATATGTCAGAGCATAGGGCCAAACCTGGGTACCCAAACCAAAAAGGAGAGCGACCACCAGTGCGCACGTTTTTGAGTAGCCATGGATCAAAACAGCCCAAAACACCACGACAACTGCAATCGCCGTCACCCAAATATTCAATAAAAACAGAGTTTGGACCCGGCCAACTGGAAGCTGCGAAGTAATCAGGACAATAATGGATCCTAAAAACGGTTCGGCTGGTTCAATATTGGTGGCATTGGCAGCGTATTCCGGGGACAAATTCGAGAGTGCGAAATGCCGACTGTTCCCGTAAACGCGATTGTCGTTAAGGTTTTGGTCAAATGCCAGGCTCAAAGTGCGAGATGCCAGCAGGTGTTCGTCATCTGTCACAAAAGTACCGGAATAACATAGACTATATATCGCCACAAATAAAGCCAGCAGCGAACAAGCCACATAAGAAATGGAGCGTTGATCGAAATCTGTATGAAAGCGGTGGAGATATTTTGTGGAGTTGGCACTCATAAGGTTTTGGGTTTGTTGGCTTATTTTTTCGAGGTAACTGGGCGACGAATTCGTCGAGATAAATCAAGCATCTGTTGCCCAAACAACTGCATTCGTGCCGATAGATGAAAATATGCTTCCAGCAAGCCCGCGCGACTTGCAGGATCTGTAGAATGAAGCAGAATAGAGCTGATCTTTCGCATGGCATCCATAATTTGCAGGCTGCTGTTTCGAAGATTGGTTTCAACGGGGAGAAATAACTCCTGTTGAGCCTGGTAATGAACAAAAATTCCGGCTTTTATGGTTTGTTTTACATGTTCGAGCGTAAAACGAGCTGGATCTACGTGGTGAATCACTTCAGCCTGGGGCAAAACAGCCACACAATAACCCAACCTTTGAACGAGGCTCGCCGCCACAAGCTCTTCGCCGCCACCGTAGTTATTTCCACGGCGACCAAATCTTCCCCTGAAACCTCCAATTTGGAGCATTGCTTTTCTTCTGGCGCACCAGTTGGCACCCCAGGGATATTCCCACCAATTCGTTACAGCGGTGAAACCCGAAAATGGCGTGACAAAATGACTCCAGTAACGTTCCCAGCCATCCTTCCAGGGAATGGAAAGCTGATCCGGAATTTTTAGAATAATATGTCCTCCGATGACGCCAGTTTCCGGGTGTTCCAGGAAAGCTTGCCAGTATTGATCCAATATATCTGCCTTGGCAATGGCATCATCATCCAGAAAAAACAGAATTTCACCACACGCCGCTGAAATTCCTGCATTGCGTGCATAGGAAAGGCCAAGAATCGGACAGAGAATCAGGCGTAAGGTTCCAAGGAAGCTGCTAAATTCCGTTGTTCGTTTCAGGTCAATCAGATGCTCTGAAGTTGAGCCGGAAGGATTATTATCCACAATGATTACTTCATAATCCTGTGGAGACATGCTCTGGTTGGCAATCGCACGCAAAACGGATTCCAAATCCGAGCCACCCCGATGAGTACAAATGATCACGGAAATTTTATATTGAGCGACTGGTTGTTGATAGATTTCTTGCTCTATCAGACTTAGGAACCTGGAACGAGCAAAGATATCAACGGCGGTGGCGAGGTTTTGAATATCTTGAGATCCCCACCAGCCCTGGCGATCTTTTTCCAAGTGCGGGAGAAATTTCTCGGGTCCATAAGACAGGCACATATCCCAATTGGAGTCAACCAGTTTGGGAAGGTGTCCCTGGTTATTCTGCTCCGTGATGTGAAGCAAAACTCTGACCGTATTGGCAGGGTATGTATCGGGGGAAGGCGTCGTAGCGCATGGATCGGAAGATATTTTTAAATAAACGCTTGGAATCCATGAACGTGGCAAGGGTGAGTTTCGAAATGGCTTCGAATCAAGAACGACATGCCCGGCACGGGAGATTGCATCCAAAAAGGCTGTAACTTCTTCGTTGACAGGGTCACGGACGGAATCCGGGTCAATAAAATACAGCATCGGCATTTGGAAAAAGTCGCGGCGAAAATCATCAAAAACCATTAAATATTTGCGGTCACTGGTAATCCGCAATTGTTTGTCCTGGTGGGTTAGTGAATTGCCATGAAACCGGTAATCGTACACAGGCTCTTTAAAGTCGGCATGTCTTAATGTCAGGTTGGCGTTAATTTGCATCCAATAGTCGTAGTCTTCGCGCGTATATTGCCACGGGCTGTAGGGGCCGATCAGCCAGCCAGCACGAGCCTGGTACATGAAAGCTCCTCCAATAAAATTGTTGGGCCAGGTATTTAGTTCTGCGGTCTCTGCCGGTAAATGGATGTGCTCACTACCTGGGGGTTGCTGATAACCCCCAAACCAGGCTGAGCCTCGCAAGGGTTTGCCATCATCCCCGATAATGTCCATGTTGGCATAAACCATATCCCAGGCAGGATGCCGGCGTAAACAGGCGATCATATTTATCAAAAAATCTGGTTTGAGACGGTTGTCATGACTTGTCCAGGTCAAAAACTCACCTTTGGCGAGTTGAAATCCGCGGGTGAGTGCTTTGGGTAATTTTTGGTTTTCCTGGTGGA
>CAILYI010000234.1 GCA_903838415.1 uncultured Anaerolineae bacterium
CGTGCCCTGGGTATCAAGATCAGCGGGCTGCACCGCCTGCGCTCAAACTACGCCCAGGATAAATACACAAAGCTGCGTGCGAAAGGGCTGACCGACCGCCAGGCGCGCCAAAAAATTGCGCACGAACTGGGGCATAATCGGATTGATGTAACAAAGGGGTATATTCCGCTTTAATCGTTCAATGAAATGCACACTTGAGTAGCAATACCCCTTTCGGACTCGTGCAAGGTTTCAATTTTACAATCATGCTTATATTGATTATAATATAAGCATGATTGTAAAAAACAAGGTAGGCTCTATTGAAAAGATTCGAGAACTCATAAAACATCAGGGCGGTATCCTACAGGCTTCTGATTTGGAGAAGTATGGGATTCCGAGAACCTATCTTGCCGTTATGGCAAAGAAAGGCGAGATTCAACGGATCTCCTGGGGAGTGTATTCAGCAACAGGTGATCTGGTTGATGAGATGGCCGCTCTCCAGGCCAGATACAAAGGCGCAATTTTCTCTCACGAAACTGCCCTGTATCTTCTGGACCTGAGTGATCGAACACCGCTTTATTATTCCGTTACTGTCCCGGCTGGATATAACGCCACATCGCTGAAAGCGAGTGGAGCCAAGGTTTATTTCGTGAATCATCGTCTATATCCCTTGGGTCTGATTACCGTCAAATCTCCCCACGAACATGATATCAAAACCTTTGGCCTCGAAAGAACGATCTGCGATGTGCTGCGGAATAGAAACCAGGTTGATGTCCAGTTGGTTAACACGGCCTTGAAGCGATATGTGGGAAAGGCTGAAAGAAATATTGATTTGCTGTATGACTATGCCAGGCAATTCAGGGTCCAAAAAATCGTCAGGCAAACCATCGATGTTTTGTCATGAACAAAGCAATGCATTTATTTAGGTCAACAAATTCAAAACCGGGCAATAATATGAATGGGAGGCTATCAGTTTTGCAGAATTGTTGTAAAACCCCGTAAAACGTTGTAAAATAAGACTAGAAGAACCCTGCTTGACCGAAGTCTGACGTTATGCGTCAGATATTGATGTAGGTCAGGTGGGGTTTTCTGATTTAATATCACCGTTCTTTTTCTGTCCACGTTTGGGTCATGGCGGGTTGATAGATGGCCGTCTTTGGGGTAAAGCACCAGTGCTGGTAAGGATCGTCCCAGCGGGATTGCAGAGCTACCGATTTTGTGCTCATGCCAATGTTGAAGCGTGGGTGAATCTGTCTGATTTCGGACAATATCGTTTTGTAAAGAGTTTCTTTTGCAATCGTGCGTTTTCCACGCAAGCGTTGACCGGCTGGCTTGTCTTTGTGCTTGTCATTCAAGCAAAAGGACATTGATCCTAAAACGATATCAAGGCACTGGAGCAAAGCATGCTCATGCGACTTGACTTCTGTAATGTCGTCCTTGCGGATGGCGATGTTCGATTCTTTTAGTTTGTGGTTTTCTGAAAGGCCGAGCAGGAAACCTTTAAATTGTTCAATATGTTCTCGCGTATCAGGGAATTGATCAAAATACAGCCGCAAGTGTACAGGCTGCTCAAATTGTGGGGCATACTCCAATCCAAAAGCATGTTTGATGAACTGATAATAGAGCAGAAAGTATTCCATTTCTCGCTGTTCATGGGTTAGCCCGGTAGGTTGATTGGCATTTTGCCGAAACATGATGCGGACTCTGATATTGCCGAGTGCAATCTCCTCGAAGAAAGTTCGGATCAATTCCTGATATTTTCCCAGGTAAGTTTGGGTGACTTTTTCCCACTTGACTTCGTGAAACAGGTTGAGGTCAGTTTTTTGGGCTTCGAGCCGCTCTGTGATGCGCTGATATTGCGATGCCCCGACCATCAGGCCGCCATAGAAATTGGAATAATATTTGCCACGCTTGTCTGACTCGTCGCAGAAAAGGATGTATTCTTTTTCAACTTTCACATTGCTATCCTCAGAGTTGTATTCTTGGATCTTCTCACTGAACGCAAGTTCTAGTATATCCTTTCTTTTGGATTTATAACTGTGCGATTTTAAACCGATCAAGGTAACAACAAACCGAAGAACATAACATCCACATGCAAAGGATCTACGATTTCTTGCAAAACGGACTCTGGTTTTCTGTAGATCAGTTTGGTTGAGATATTTTCTCACAAAGGCTATTCCCACAGGGCCACCACTCGCTTCAGCAAGCAAATCTTGGAAATTACATTTGATGGTGCGTTGAGCAAACTAACCCGCTTGTCTCACCTGAAAAATGTGCTGTCTCCACCCACCTTTATAATTAATGATTGGTCAAATCTGCATTGGTGGACAACAGCTTCTTTCTGCCAGGCCAGTTGAACGAATCGAAGGAATACTTGTTCACGCCCAACCAGGCCTGGAAAAGCAAGTTCTACCAGGCGGTGCGCAAAGCGGCCCGCGCCCTGGGATTAAAATCAGCGGGCTGCACCGCCTGCGCTCAAACTACGCCCAGGATAAATACACAAAGCTGCGCGCGAAAGGGCTGACCGACCGCCAGGCGCGCCTGGAAGTTTCGCACGACCTGGGCATAACCGTATCGATGTGGTGAAGGGGTATATTCCGATATAAATAAAAGAAGGCAAGCCGGTTAAAGCTTTGCCCCGTTTTTAGATCCTGTTTTACCAATCTTCATCTTCCGAAGAATCCAGATCATCGGTCGCGTAAGGCGATTGCTCTTCAAACATACTCAACTGTTGGGTATTTTCCCCATTTTTATCAAACTTGCGAGAGACAAGACCATCGGAACTCAGGCCACCTAGGGTATTGATCGTTTCCTGGATGCGCGGCAGGCAGTAGGTTACACATTGCTCCTGGATTTGGCTTGTGTTGAAGCGCAATACAAGCCAGCCCTGGGCGGTGATATCGTTATTGCGACGGTTGTCATGGGCGATTCGTTCTGGACGGGAATGCCATGTGTCGCCATCGGTTTCGACATTCATTTTCCCCTGCTTGCAAAAGAAGGCAAAATCAAGGTGGTAATCGAACATGCTCATTTTGACTGGCCATTGGCGCTCGGCTGGAATGTTGCGACGTTTCAATTCATCCCATAGTAAATCTTCAAGTGGACTTTCATTGAACAAGTCGTTCAGTTCTTCAGCATGAATGAATTTATGCCAGGTTGTGGGAATAAAGACGATTGAGCGCGGCAGGCGGGTTGGGATAGGGCGTGGCAATTTTTCCAGGTGTTCCAGGCTGATGCGGTGGTAAAGTTTGTTCGATTTAACGCTTATCAACTCGTTGGGGAACAGCTCATGGCGCTTTACCTGCTCGATGCTCGCAATTTTACCAAAATAGCGGATGCGAAAAGCGTCATTGGTGAAAGCTTTTGGTTGGTAGAAGGCCAGGAATTGGGGTGGCCAGCCGCGGGGTGTTTTGTCAACAGGAATACGATACCAGTTCTCGTTTTCGAGAATGAAAAAATCACGCTTTTGGCGCAGTAGAGCAACCAGTACTTCGTCTTCTTCCATTATTTAGCAGTTTTTTGTTGGTGAGTTTTCACGAGCAGCTACCAAAATCTTTTACCGGTGTAAGCTGCGATTTCTTCAAATAAAGCCATAGGCGTCTTATCTTGAACCGGCTGGCGAGAGTTGAGACAAACAATCGGCCATTCTTTGTATCTCGTGAGTACCCCTTGTCTGGCCCTCGAGCCAACCACAATGCCTACGACCACATGATTGGCCTGAGAAATATAAGGGCGAGGTTGCAGTTGAGCTTGAGCGTGGTGCCGCGTCCCATCATCATCAAGAACAGTATCTTCAAAATGCTGGCAAAAATGTTCCAAGGTGCTTTTCACCTGACCAACAGCTTCATCAAAAGATGTTTGACCTTCCAATTCAATGACAAGAACAAAGTAGATTTGACGGCCCTGTTCATGGAAGCTTCCTACGTAAATCCCATCTGCAGAACGCCGGCCTTGTTGTCTGTCGCCTTGATAAAGTGTTTTGAAATATTGCTGGCCAGCACCGTTGACATCAATATCGTATGCTTTAATATGTGTACCTGTCTCGCGCCCGAGACAGAAACGCCGTTCGTGTTCAGTATAAGATAAAGTGTTTCGTTCAAAGTCACTCAAGTGGATGAAAGCCATCTTACTTTTCCTTCCAAAAAGTGCCATATGAACGGATACGTGATAATTCTTGGCCTAGCTCCTCATCTGCACGCCTGAGCTGATCCTCGTTGATCCAGGGAACGAGCCGTTGGGTTTCATCCTCCATCGATAGGTTTTGCTGTTGAAGCAACGGTTCCACTTGACCATTTTCTTGAAACAAATAAGCTGCTACTTTATCCGCTGGAATACGGAAATCGGGTGCCGGTACGCGTTCATCTTTGAGATCGTTTGGTAGCATGTGCGCGGCAGTTACAAGGTTATTGAGTTCATACAACATTGTCAGCGAATGGGTGGTGAGTAAGACTTCTATCCCTTGATTTGCCAGAAAAGCCAAAATACGCATCATTGTACGTTGAGCTGCAGGGTGTAAGTGGATTTCTGGTTCTTCAATGTGAATACGAAACGGTTCATCTAGCAAGCCTTGCTCGCGCTGGTCAAATAGTGTTTCTGCCAAGAGCAGCCAAGACCAATTTGCTTTTTGACCTGATGAAGCCATATCCAGGTCGATGCGAGTTTTGCGGTCAATTTGCCAACGCCAATCATCTCCGTACTTGATAACCTCTCCACCTAATGCCTCGCGGCTAAGTTCTTGAACAAGTTTTCCTGCTGCCGAGCTGGGCCGATTGTCCACCCACTGGGAAAAGATAGAGCTGGCATTTTGTATGGCATCCCCATACAGTATTAGCGTGGAAGGCCAGGAAAGGAGTTTCCAGACAGACGGGCTGGCATGCGGAAATATCACTCGTTCTGCAGGAACAAATAGCGCTCTTCCGGCTGGTTTATAAGCTATTTCTCCGGCAACAATTTGTTCTATATAGTTCACGAGAGCTTTATTTGCATTGACCTGGCGAGTGCGCTGCTCGAGATGAATTGTGAATGTATCCCACCCTATGGTGACACTAGGGTCTGCAAATACACCTATTGCGCGCCGGTCGCTTCTCAGGTTATCCAATACGGTGCGTATATGTGCCTGGCTGGTAACTGATTTGCGATCCGATGCCTGTTGATAAGAGACGAGGTAAGGTAGATTATAGAAAAAATAAGCCAACTGCGAAAACAGTGATTTACCCGTGCCCTGTTTTCCGATAAAAACAGTCAGTGGCTTAATTTCCAATCCATTAGCGGGCAACTGTGTAATGGATCCCAATTTCCCTTTGTTTATTTGAATTGTATTCATCTGTTTTCCTCCAGGATGAAAGTTGCTGGATAATTTTCATTAAATGAAACCACAATCATTACCTTGAACTCAATTTGCTTAATCCTACATCAAAAACAAGAATTAAGCTGGGATGATCTAAAAAGTTTGCACTGCGTTAACTATAGCGTAATTTTATCTTACGACACCCGCTATAAATTTGCCCTTTTATTGTGGGTTGCCGCTTTGCTCCGGGTTGTCTTGGATATGCTTGTATTTTTC
>CAILYI010000235.1 GCA_903838415.1 uncultured Anaerolineae bacterium
GTCCGTAACATCTTTTTGTCTCTCCGCGCTGACCCGCCTGGCACGCTGGTTAGGCTCTCGGCTGACTTTTGGCCCGAGTTTCGCCTGCTAAAAACGACTTCTTGCAGGAGAGTCACTTATGGTCTGCATAGATTTCCAGCGCGCTGCTCTGATCCGGGTAGGTCTGGTTTTCGATGTAGCGGCATTTTTTGACAAAGGCCTGATTCTCATTCAAATAGGCCAGCCAACCGCCGGATTTGGAAAACCCGATTTTTTGCGCATCTGCAATTGACGGATTTTGTTTGAAGGTAATATATTTCTGTCCAAACTGCCAGCGCGAATCTTGC
Organism: uncultured Anaerolineae bacterium; assembly: GCA_903838415.1. Classification (GTDB taxonomy): domain Bacteria; phylum Chloroflexota; class Anaerolineae; order Anaerolineales; family Villigracilaceae; genus UBA5195. The sequence goes on from CAILYI010000235.1 coordinate 327, forward strand.
AGGTCTGTATACGCCCAAAGATTGAGCGAAGTCTGCGCCTGCAGATTTTCATCGTGTGAGCCGCGCGGGGGCAGGGAAATGACGGCGCGACCCTGCGTTGCCATGACTGAGATCGCCCAAAGTGCCAGGCGCACATCGAAAAGGTTGTGATTGTAAATGCGGTGTATAACTTGAACATGCGTTCCGGTCGCGTCCAGGCGCACTTCCAACTCTTTTTGCAGTCGGGTTGGCGCTTCCAGCTTTTGCTGAATCAGAATCCCGGCTGCAGAAGTTTCGATTTTAACGGGGTCGTTATCGGGAACATAGGTCCGCACGATGTCCTCCGGGCCATGCCACAGGCGGTGACCGCCAAAAGAATGCCATTTCCCGCTTTCGGGATTGGTTTTATGGTCCGGGAACTCTCCGAAATGATTCTTTTCTCCCCGGAAGGCGTAACGGATCACGCGCGGGCCGAATTCAAAGGGAATCGTCAATTCCACCCGGTCATTCTTGAGTGAAAAACATTTTCCCCATTTGCTGTCAGAAAATTCAGTGATTTCGATCATTTGATTCTCGTTCCTTCGTAAATTTCGTCATCGATCGCTTATTTCTGGCCGGCGGTGCTGAAGACTGCGTCAAAAGCCCGATCGGAAGGTTCAAAATTGATTTTCTGGATGAAACTCAAGGCGTCGCGCGCGCCCCATTCCCGTTCCATCCCGCTATCTTCCCATTCGATCGAGAGCGGGCCCGGATATTTGATCTGGTTCAGCTTGCGAATGACTTCGTCCCAGCGAATATCGCCGTGGCCCGGAGAGACAAAATCCCAGCCCCGATTGGAATCTCCGAAAGGTAGGTGCGATGATAGGATGCTGTTTCTCCCGTTTAAGCGGACTTTCACATCCTTGATGTGCACGTGGAAAATCCGCTCCGGGAATTCATCCAGAAAAAGTACGGGATCGATCATTTGGTGCAACAGATGACTGGGATCGAAATTAATGCCGAAACTGGGGTGGTTGTCCAGCGCAGCCAACGCGCGTTTCATGGTGAAAATATCATACGCAATTTCTGTTGGATGAACTTCCAAAGCAAAGCGCACGCCGCAGGCTTGAAAGGTTTCCAGGATCGGCAGCCAGCGCCGGGCGAAATCCTGATAACCGGCTTCCACTTCTTCCTGGCTGGTGGGGGGGAAGAAATACAATTTGGCCCAGATGCTGCTGCCAGTAAAACCATTGACAGTTTTGACTCCAAATTTTTGGGCGGCCTGCGCCGTGCGCCGCATTTCTTCCGCCGCCCGCTGCCGCACACCTTCCGGGTTTCCATCCTGCCAGAGACGGGCCGGGAGAATGCTTTTGTGACGTTCATCGATCGGATCGCAGACACACTGCCCGACTAGATGATTGCTGATCGAGAAACATTTGAGCTGATATTTTTCCAGGAGATCGCGCTTGTGACGCAGGTACGAATCGCTTTCGAGGGCTTTCTCCACCTCGAAATGGTCCCCGCCACAGCTTAATTCTAATCCATCAAAGCCCCAGACCTGCGCTTTTTGCGCCAGCGTTTCCAAGGGCAGATCAACCCATTGACTTGTACATAAGGTGAGCGGTCGCGTCATATTTCCCTCGTGTTGGAAAGAATTATGGATTTTGTAACGACTGGGTTCGCGAAACTCCGATCGTGGCGTTCAGCCACTCTCTGGTTTCATCAAAACGGGCTGCGATTTGTTGGCGGGATGCAATCCCGGTGGTTCCAATTTGTTGGATGATGATGGATGCGGTGATATTCCCAATCATGGAGGCTTCGATTAAGGAGGCTCCAACGCTCATGGCTGCCCCTGCCGAAGCCAGAACGCTATCCCCCGCGCCGACAGTGTCTATTGGTCCGCTGACAGGGATCGCAGGGATTCTGGTTGAACCGGATTGGTCCGTAACCAGCAAACCTTTCTCCCCGAGAGTCAAAATGATGGGCTGACGGTAATACTCAAAGAGCTGTTGACTGAGTTGGTCGATAAATTCGGGCGTGGGATTGACGGATTCGTAACCGAACATCTTCGAGGCTTCATTGATGTTGAATTTTACGATTGAATTTTTGAAGAGCCCCATATAGTCGCGGGAATCAGCCATGAAGACCTTTTCTGGGTATTTCGTCGCCAAAGTCGCCAGTTCATCCCGGACAGCATCCGTGATGACGCCGCAATTTTTATCTTTCACCTGATCAATCGCCAGAACAGCCTGGACTTCTGGCACCACCATTCTTAGTGCGTGAATCAGTTGTTGTTCGTGTTCCGATTGCAAGGGCAGGCGATTCTTGGTATCCAGGCGCGATTGTTCGGTTTCCCAGCCGTTTTCAAGGAGCATGGGTTTGGTGTAGGTGGGGGTAAAACGATCTGCAAAAATGGCGAAATAATCCAGGTTGACGCCGAGTTGCTTCAGGCTGTGGCGCAGTTCAAAGCCATGACCGTCATCCCCTGAAAAACCGATTGCCACCACCGGCACATCCAACGAGCGTAAAATGTTGGTTACTGTCCCGGCGACCCCGGGGCTTTTACGAGTGGAAGTGACTTGATAAGCTTCGAGTCCGGTTTCGAGTGAAATTTCGCTCAAGCTTTTATCCAAAATCAGATATTCGTCCAGGAAAAAATCTCCGATGACTGCAATCTTGGATTGTGGCATTTGCTCAGCCAGTTCGTTAAATCGCTCCTGACTCAAGAACTCATCAGCCATTGACGCTCTCCAGTTTTTTGATGATCATCTGATAGAGATTGGGAAAAGTCTCGTTGTGATTTCCGCGGATGTAATGGCTTGTTCCGCCATCCTGAACAGTCCGCACCAAAATCGTCTTGTACGGCCGGAAGTAATAGCGCGCGGTATATTTTTTCGCTTCACTTTGCAGGTTTTCGCCCAGATCGACCAGGTCAAAAACGGCCGTGGTGAATTCGTTGATTTTCTGCCCTTTTTGATGGGCGACATTGCGCGCCATCGAAAGCGCCTTCAGGTAAACTTCCGGACCCATCACCTGGGTGCCATAATTGAGAAAAACACCATGCTGCAGTCCGGTTACAGATTGCGTGAAGATTAGAAAATCACGATAGGAAGTCTCCCCGAAGGCGGCGCCATTCATATTGGGGTGCTCGTGGAGAATATCCTGACCGATCGAGACGTGCACTGTCACCGGCACCTGCAGCCGGTATCCGGCCGCCAGAATACTGGTTTTTCGATAAGGGAAATTTTTTTCTTCGATGACTTTGCCAACGGCTTCTCCCAATCCCAGACCTTCCTGGAAACCGCGTAAAACGATGTCATTGATTTCGCCGGTTTCTTCCCACAGCCCGAACTGACCTTCCTTGATGTAGTGGGCGACGCTTTCGGTGGTGGCTCCGATTTTGGCGAATTCATAATCATGAATGACCCCTGCGCCGTTAAACCCGATATGGGTGATGATTTTTCTTTCCATCAGGTCGATAATATAGTTGGCATTGCCCTCGCGGATGACGTGGGCGCCCATCAGCATGATGACCGGGGCGCCAGCTTTGTGGGCCTTCCCAATTGCCTCAGCGACAGCTTCCAATTCGGGTGACTGGAAGGGTGGAACCGGGGCATCGAGCGGCTTGATCACCTGAATACTCAGGTCATTTATGCGCTCTCCGAGAGGCCTTATCTGCAATTGTGAACGGTCAAACATGGGGAATGGCATGGCGGTTCCTAGTTTTTTCGGTTTAGAAAGTAATTTAGCAGCGCATCGGTTTCGCGAAAATCAGGGATGATCAGGTCTGCGCCCGCGGCGATCAGACGATTGCGCTTCCATTCGTCAATGCCGCAGCGTTCGGCCTCATTGCTGGCCACGCCCACTGCCACGCCGAACACCGATTTGGTGTTTTCAATTTCCACATAACCATCCCCAAAGCTGAGAAATTCGTTTCCGCTCAAATGATAGGTCTGGATGATTTTGTCGATGACCATTTTCTTGCTGAAATTTTTATAGTCATCCTGCGCGCCGAAGATGTCATCGAAATAAGGGGGCAGGCCCAGTAAATCGGCTTCGTGGAGCACGTACTTTTCGTCCGTTCCTGAAGCTAAAATACACTTGATCCCATTGGTATGCAGTTTTTTGACGAATTCAATCGCACCTGGGACCGCCATTGCTTCCGGCGAGACCTTTTTCTGCTCAAGGTCCGAGATGCGATTCTTGATGCGCTCCAGTAAGCGCGCGTGATACTCATTTTTGTAAGCCATCGGGTCGAGCGGGATGCCGCCGCGAGCGGCAATTTCTTCAGCCAGGCGAATCATCTGGTAAATTGTCTGTTTCCCGGTCAGTTCGGCGACAAATTTATTAACGAGTTGAACGATTTCCTGTTCTTCTTCATGCTGGGGCGTCTGCATCAACAGCTCCACCATCATGGGAATCATTATTTTTTGCCAACCCTCGCGAATCAGGGAGATTGTGCCGTCGAAATCAAAGAGAGCAAACTTAAAGTTGCCGCACTCAAAAGGGGCAATCAATTCGAAATTATTTAGTTCAGGGCCATCTGCCATGGTGATTCCTGCTCTCAAAAGGGGATTGTGCCAATATTATAAGTCAATTATTTATTAACTGTAAGTAATAAACTTTTTGCTTTATTCAAAATAGCATCCTTTCCCCATTTTATTTTTTTTCATTTGGATTATAATGAAAAGAACTTATTAACTGTAAGTAATAAATCGAGGATGCTTTATGCAGTATCTCAGAACCATATCCGCAACACAAATGCGTATCATCAATCAATCAGCGGTTCTGGAGCTTCTACGTCGTGAAACTACCATTTCTCGATCTGATATTGGCAGAAAATTGCATATTAGTTTGCCAACTGTGATGCGAATCATCGATGACCTGCTTAAAAGTAACCTGATCGTTGAATTGGGCGAAAAGGAATATACCGGAGGCCGCCGGAAAACATTACTACAATTTAATCAGCAAGATAATGTTGTCATTGGGATCGACCTGGGAGGCATGACGATTTACGCCGCTCTCGCCGATATCGGCGGAAACATTATCGCTGACCAAAAGTTTTCATTGGGCGATCTGGCAGATTCAGAAGCGGAATTGTTTATCTTATTGATTCAGATTATTAATGACTTTTTGGAAATGGCAAAGCAGCAAGGAAAAAAAGTTTTGGGCGTTGGGATTGGTGCGCCCGGGATCACCCGTCGGGAAGATGGGGTGGTTATCTGGGCTCCATCGACGCGCTGGCGGAATTTTCCCTTAAAAAAGAAAATCCAGGATGAATTCCCGAACTTGACCATTTTGGTGGATAACGACGCCAATCTGGCGGCTTTGGGCGAGCAATGGTTCGGCGCTGGCGCCAATTACCGCGACATCTTCTTCCTGGCGCTGGGTGGCGGTACCGGCGGCGCCGTAATCCTTGAAGGAATGCTGTACCGTGGCGCGCATTCAGCTGCAGGAGAAGTCGGTTCCAGCCTGCTCAGCAAAGATAACCTTAACTTTGTCAAAGAGCGCTATGGCGCTTTGGAAATGAGCGCTTCCGGGAATGGCATTCTCGCACAGGCTCACGCTGCTTTGAAGGATGTGCTATCTGAAGCTGAATTGAACGCAATCGATCTGGATATGATTCAGAAAGCCTTCGTGGCTGGAGAAACCTGGGCGGTTTCGATTGTCAATCAATTGGTTGATGCGGCCGCGGTCGCCATCGTCAATGCCACGGCTTTGATTGATCCCGAAGTGGTGGTGCTTTATGGACAGGTTGTTGATGCTTTCAATCAGGACAATTTTCTGGTTGATGCCATCGAAAAGAAGATCACAGGTTTACCGCCATTTATTCCAACGATTATTTCTTCCTTGCTTGGGAAAAAGGCTGTCATTATGGGTATCATCACCGATGTTCTTTACCTTACCAATAATTTTTTCACGGTGCGGGAGTTGATGTGATCGCTTGATGGAAATCATCTCGCGAAAGGCGCGTCATAGAAATCCGGATTTCGCAATTGTTGTGAGCTGAAAACTTCTGTTCTCCAAATTTTTTTCAAAAAGGATAAACCATGCGAAAAATTACATTGTTGGGAACCGGTTTTATCGGAAATTTCTACACCACTGTCCTGCTGGGGATGCGCAGCCGAGACGAGATCAAAATGGTTTGTTCGGCAACCATGGAAGAAGCCCAAAAATTCGCTGAGCGCTATGGGATTCCCCGCTGGACGGATAATATTGAGACAGCGGTCAACGACCCGGAAACTGACCTGGTTGTCATCGGTTTGCCCAACTTCCTGCATAAGGAAGGGGTTATGGCTGCTGCACGCGCTGGAAAAGCTGTCATGTGTACCAAACCTTTGGGACGCAGCGCTGCAGAAGCCAAGGAAATGCTTGAAGCCGTTGAAAAAGCTGGTGTGTTCGCCGGTTATCTGGAAGACCTGGTTTATACGCCCAAAACCCTGAAGGCTCTGGAGAGCATCAAGGCTGGCGCGCTCGGCAGAATCCTTTGGACGCGTTCACGCGAAGCCCACCCTGGTCCGCACAGCGATTGGTTCTTACGCAAAGAACTCTCCGGTGGCGGCGCGATTGTCGATATGGGCTGCCACTGCATCGAAATCGGGCGCAACTTTGTCGGGAAGGATGTTCGTCCAGTGGAAGTGATGTGTTGGGCCGCCACCCAGGTTCATCCCATCGACGCTGAGGATCATGCCGTTGGTTTGGTCAAGTATGCTAATGGAGCGATCGGCCAATTCGAGGTGAGTTGGACTTTCCGCGGTGGCATGGATTTGCGTGATGAAGTGGCCGGTACGGAAGGTACCATCTGGTTAAACCACTGGCTGCGGACCGGGATCGAAGTGTTCACCTCCGCTGGCGAAAAAGGCTATGTGGCTGAAAAAGCTGAATCCAACACGGGTTGGTTATTCCCGGTGGGTGACGAAGCGAACGCGCTGGGTTATTCCCACATGTTTGTTGACCAGTTGGATGCCCTGGATAAGGGTACGCAGCCCATGGAGACTTTCTACGATGGCTATGTGGTCAATGCCATCATGGATGCCTGCTATAAGTCAGTTGAAACCAAAAAATGGGAACCGGTTGAATTGGCGATCTGGCGCGGTGCTGACGATACCAGCGACGGGAGAGTCTTTACCGATTTCAACGACGAGTTTTATCTCATAAAAGCAGAGAAGATGCCTGATGGCATGACCAAGACCATTCTCAAAAACAAAAAGACTGGTGAAGTCATCCAGCAGGTAAGAAAAACGCAGGAATAGACAAGCTCTGCCTATCCTGGCACATGAAGAACCTTGTATCTTAATAATTTAACGACACCCCAATAAACCCTGTCGTAAATACTGGTATACGGTGATATTCAGATGTGATCTGATTGCATCTTGGTCACCAATTTAAGAAAGTTACTGTACTATAGAAAAAATCCAACAAGGTCGAAGATGCCTTGGCTCCTGCGAAAGGAGGTTTTGGAGCTGAAATATCATTCACCTGCAAGACCCTGTATGCGTTTCCGAACAGGCAATGTCTTTCCAACCATCTATTCTAGTGACGGAGGAATGTGTCATGTTGAGAATTAGCTTACCCAAGAAACCTATCATGGTTCTCATGTCGTTAATCATGCTGGTTTCAATGATTTCGGCTTGCGCGCCAGCAGCCGCCCCGCAGCCCGCTCCGGTTGAACCCACTGCCGCCCCCGCGGTAGTCGCGCCCACCGAGGCTCCTGCCGCTCCCGCAGCGCCCGAAGCCAAGAAATTCACGATTGGTATTTCCAATCCGTTCATCAGCAGCGAATATCGCACGCAGATGATCCAGGAACTCAAGGATGTCAATGCCGAGTATATGGCAGCTGGCATCACAAATGAGCTGGTGATTGAAAGCGCTGATACTGATGTTGCCGGTCAGATCCAGCAGCTCCAGAACCTGATGAGCAAGAAGGTCGATGCCATCCTGGTTAACCCCGGTGATGCCAAGGGCCTGAATGCAACCCTCGAAGAAGCCGTCAAGGCTGGCATCGTAGTCCTGTCGATTGACCAGGAACTGGATGTCGCGGGTGTTTACAATGTGGGTCACAACCAGAAAGAATGGGCCATGACCTCCGCCCAGTGGCTCGCTGACAAACTCGGCGGCAAGGGCAACGTAGTTGAGATTGAAGGCTTCCCCGGACATCCCGCCAATGAATACCGCATGAGCGGTGTGGCTGAAGTGTTCGCCAAGTACCCTGATATCAAGGTACTTGCCAAGGAAACCGGCAAGTGGGACGAAGCGACTGGCCAGCAGGTTATGTCGAACTTCCTGACCGGCTTCCCCGGCAAAATCGATGGCGTCTGGACTCAGGACGGCATGGCGATTGGCGCTCTGCAAGCTGTGATGGCTGCTAACCCCGCCAAGTGGCCCGTGATGGTTGGTGAAGGTCGCTGCCAGTACCTGAAACTTTGGGACCAGGCCAAACAGACTCAGCCCGATTTCGAATCGATCGGTGTCGCCAATGCCCCGGGCGTCAGCCCCACCGGCCTGCGCATCGCGATCAA
>CAILYI010000236.1 GCA_903838415.1 uncultured Anaerolineae bacterium
CCCTACACGGATTTCGTCAACTTGTCGAACTGCTAAAAAAGACAAACCCGGATATTTTGCAAACCTGGCTCTATCATGCCGATTTATTGGGTTTATTCGCTGCAAAACTGGCGAACATTCCCGTTGCAGTCTGGAATGTTCGCAACGCCGAAATTGAATTTTTGCAAGCCCGGCCGCTTTCATACCTGGTTGTGAAAATGTGCGCCCGGCTTTCTGGCTGGCCCAATGCCGTAGTCATCAACTCTCTCAGTGGAAAAACCATTCATGCCAATTTAGGCTATCGCCCAAAAGAGTGGGATTACATTCCAAATGGAATTGACACCAGCAGATTTTTCCCTGACAACTCAGCCAGGGAGCGTGTTCGGGAAGAGTGGCACGTCGCACCTTCCGAGCTATTAATTGGAATAGTAGGTCGACTCGACCCGCAAAAAGATCACCCCGCCTTCCTGGAAGCTGCATCTCTGGCACAAAAACAACGCGCCGACGTTCATTTTGTCTGCATAGGTACCGGATCGACAAGTTACCAAAAAAAAATGGTTGAACTCGCAGACCAATTAAAACTGTCCAACCTGCTCTGGGCCGGACTGCGGCAGGATATGTCAGCCGTTGACAATGCGCTGGATGTATTGGTCTCTTCATCCATCAGTGAAGGCTTTCCAAATGTCATCGCTGAAGCCATGGCGTGTGGAAAGCCCTGTGTCGTCACAGATGTTGGCGACTCAGCCAGCCTGGTAGGCGAAACTGGTTTCAACGTCCCAGCCAGCCAGCCCCAGGCGCTCGCAAAAGCCATCATCCAAATGATTAATCTCTCCGAAACCGAACGCGCCCGGCTGGGTGAAAAAGCACGTCAACGCATCATAGAAAATTTCAGCCTCGAGAAAATGGTGCAGGATTATACCGAATTCTACGAACGCTTAGCCTAAAAATCCCGAATTTTGGAAATATAGTATGAGATTCCCTGTCAAATTCAACCGCTCTTTTTGGCGCAATATCCCCAAGACGCTTCCATCCGCCGCAGATCCGCGGATTTTATGCCATGGCGATGTAGACGAAATAACCTTCACCCGAGCAGTTTCCACCTTCAAGTTCGGCGCGACGTTTAAATCTACGCAAAAGGCGCGTTTTCCACATTCAATTCTGGAACTTTCGCACTTGGAATATGGAGCTAAACCCATTATCCTGGATGTCGGCGCTTCTGACGGAAGTACATCTCTCGATGTTATGAGAGCCATCCCGTTCGAGAAATATTACGTAACCGACCTGAATATCGATGTCTTTTACGAGATTTCTGGTAACGCTACCTGGTTTTTTGACGAAAAAGGTAGCTGCATCTTGATGGTCACTGACAAATGGGTGGTTCATCCCGATATAGATGATGCGATATTTCCGTTTAATAAGATTTCTGAAGCATTATTCAAACGCGCACCAAAACTGATGGACAGTAGCACTAAAATCTTCCTAATCAATCCAACGTTGCTTGCGCTCAACGATAGCAGAATTTCGATCGAAAAACACAGTATCTTCGAAACCTGGCCACACGAAAAAGCAGATTTAATCATCGCCGCCAACATTCTAAATCGAGGCTACTTCACCACTTCTGAAATCACACAGGCGCTTAGAAACCTTGCATCCACATTGAATGACAACGGCCGAATCGCGGTTATTGACAATCGACCAGGCGAAAAAGCCAGCATTTTTCAATTCAGCGATGGAAAGTTCAAGCTGGAGAAAAGAATCAACGGTGGCACGGCGATTGAAGCATTGGTGTTAGCTCCAACCACGTCGGCGAGTAAAACCCACCAACAGGTATAATCCTTTTCATGTGCGGAATAACCGGTTTTTTCGATACAACTCAAACAACATCGGCTGAAATGTTATCCAATGTTGTCACCCGTATGAGCGACAGCATTCGACACCGCGGGCCGGATGACAGCGGTGCATGGGCTGATGCTGATTCTGGCATTGCGCTCGGTTTTCGTCGTCTTGCTATTTTGGATCTCTCGCCGACCGGTCACCAGCCCATGCACTCTGCTGACGACCGCTTCGTGATAGTCTTTAATGGCGAAATTTATAATTTCGCCATTCTACGCGAAGAGCTACACACTCTTGGCCACAGCTTTCGCGGTACATCGGATACTGAAATCATGCTGGCAGCCATTCGACAATGGGGTCTACGCTCCGCCGTCCAGCGGTTTAACGGCATGTTTGCCTTTGCCCTTTGGGATAAGCGCGAGCGCTCGCTTAACCTCGTCCGCGACCGCATGGGGATCAAACCACTGTATTATGGGTGGGCTGGAAAAACGTTCCTTTTCGGATCAGAACTAAAAGCCTTGCGGTCTCATCCTGATTTTTCAGGAGAAATCAACCGCGACGCGCTGGCCTTGTTCCTACGCTATAGCTACGTTCCCGCGCCACACAGCATTTACCATGGCGTTTATAAACTCCCCCAAGCATGCATCTTGAGCATTGGTCCAAATCTGCATCCCGGAAGCGAATACATTGAACCCTACTGGTCCGCCTCCGATGTTGTTCAAAATGGCCTCGCGAATCCCTTCGCAGGCACTGATAAAGAAGCCATCGACACACTCGAAAACATGATTACCCGCTCCATTGGCGAACGCATGATTGCTGATGTACCGCTGGGCGCTTTCCTTTCTGGCGGTATAGATTCATCCACGGTTGTGGCCCTGATGCAAAAACAGAGCAGTCGCCCCGTCAAGACCTTTACAATAGGCTTCAACGAATCCGGTTTCGACGAAGCCCAACACGCCAAAACGGTCGCCCAACACCTTGGGACCGACCATACCGAACTATATGTCAGCCAAAATGAAGCCCAAGCTATCATTCCACGCTTGCCGGCTCTGTACGATGAACCTTTCGCTGACCCATCGCAAATTCCCACTTTTTTGGTTTCACAAATGGCTCGAAAGTATGTAACCGTAAGCTTGTCTGGCGATGGCGGCGATGAGCTTTTTGGCGGCTACAATCGTTACTTTTGGGTGGAACGCATCTGGCAACGCGGCGCTGTTTTGCCCCCACTGGCGCGAAAAACACTGGCTGGCGGACTTCGAATGCTTTCAAATCCTGCGTTCTCGCGTTTGTTCAAATATACAAACCCAAACCTGCCTAATCCGACCGACAAAGCTCAAAAACTGGCCGATTCTCTGATAGCACCCAGTGCGGAATCCATTTATCTGGACCTTGTTTCGCACTGGAAACAGCCCAACCAAATTGTCATCAATGGTCATGAACCTATCATCGATCCTATCCACGGACTGGAAACCCCGTCTTTTGCAGAACGGATGATGGCACTCGACCAGCTAACCTATCTTCCCGATGACGTTCTCGCCAAAGTAGATCGCGCGAGTATGGGTGCCAGCCTCGAAGCCCGCGCTCCATTTCTGGATGACCATGAAACGGTCGAGTTTGCCTGGAAACTGCCGCTGGAGATGAAAATACGCAATGGTCAGGGAAAGTGGATTTTGCGACAAATTCTCTATCGCCACGTACCGCGAGAAATGGTCGAACGGCCAAAGATGGGCTTTGGAGTGCCGATCGATTCCTGGTTGCGTGGACCGCTCAAAGAATGGGCGGAAACCCTTTTAGACGAAAAACGTTTACAAAAAGAAGGTTACTTTCACCCTGAACAAATCCGTCAAAAATGGCGCGAGCACAGTTTCGGAGGCCGAAACTGGCAATATCAACTCTGGAATATTTTGATGTTCCAAGCCTGGCTGGAAGAGACCAAGGTGTGAAAGTCATCCTTTTCGCCAATACTGATTGGTATATTTATAATTACCGCCTACCACTAGCCCAGGCTTTGCGCGCACGCGGCGATGATGTGCTGCTACTCTCCCCACCAGGACGATACGTTGAGCTTTTACAGAAAGATGGTTTCCACTGGGAATCTTTTGAATTAGCGCGCAAAGGGACAAATCCGTTCGTTGAATTAGCAACCATTTTTCAACTGTGGCAATTGTTGCAGCGCGAGAAACCTGATTTATTGCATAATTTCACCATCAAACCAGTGCTGTACGGCTCCCTGGCTGCGCGCATGGCCGGGACAAAAAACATCGTCAATGCTGTACCGGGATTGGGCTTTGCGTTTTCTGATGGGCAATTTCTGCTGAGAACCATCGTCACCACGCTTTATCGTCTCAGCTTGAGAAACACCAAAGTCATCTTTCAAAACCCAGAGGACCGAGATGTGTTTCTGGAAAACAGGCTGATTGCCACCAACCAGGCCCATCTCATTCCCAGCTCCGGTGTGGATGTGGATGTTTTTCGCCCTTCGCCAGAACCCGCTGGTGAAGCGGTGGTCATGCTGGCAGGACGGCTGCTGCGCTCCAAGGGCATTCCTGAATTTGTCGAAGCGGCGCGGCGGATTCGGGGAGAAGGAATCCAGGCGCGTTTTGTCATCGTTGGTGAGCCCTATCCCGATAATCCCGATAGCATTCACCCTCAAGAACTTGTCGATTGGCAAGCAGAAACTGTCATCGAGGCCTGGGGCTGGCATGATGATATGGCCGAAATTATCCCGAAAACATCGATCATCTGCCTGCCTACCACCTATAAAGAAGGTTTGCCACGACTGCTGGTTGAAGCCGGAGCCTGTGGACGTCCGGTGGTGGCGACGGATATTCCTGGCTGCCGATTGGTGGTGCGAAACGGCGAAAACGGACAAATGATTCCGCCGGGAGATGTGGATGCGCTAACATTGGCGTTGAAAACGCTGATACTCGATCCGGAATTACGCAAAAAAATGGGCGCACGCGGCCGGGAAATTGTGGAGCAAGAATTCTCGGTAAATAGGGTGATTTCACGCACCCTGGACGTTTATAATCAGGCCTGAGAAATCGCCATACCACTGAAAGTTTGAGCAAAACACCCAACATGCCCGACCTGACAATTATTTCCGTTGAACTCATTCTGGCGCTGCTGGCAGGGATACTGACCAGCCTGGTAGCCGTCCCGTTGTGCAAGCCGCTCGGGCTAATTGATAACCCGGGCACTGCGGCCCATAAATTGCATGCCCGCCCCACCCCACTGGCGGGAGGACTTGTCATTGGGATGAGCCTGATTATTCTGGTTCTGGCCTTCCCGGGGTTGATTAGCGGAAAAATGCTCGGAGCGGTGATCGCTGCCGCGATCATTCTGGCATTCGGCATTTGGGACGATATCGCCGGTCTCTCCGCCGGAATTAAGTTTACGGGGCAATTTCTGGCAGTTGGGATTGCCATTTACAGCGGCATCCGAATCGAAATTCTTTCCGAAGCGAATCTGCCTGGCAACGCGCTCCTGGCTCAAAGCCTGAATGTCATTCTGACCATCTTCTGGTTGGTGGGCATCACCAACGCCTTCAACCTAATCGATAGTATGGATGGGATCGTTGCCGGGTTGAGCACGCTTGCCAGCGCCTTTTTTATTTTTGTGACATATGCATCAGGTCAGCCCGAATTGACGATTTGGGCAGCTGTATTGACCGGCATCAGCCTGGCACTTTATTTCTGGAATTCACCCCCGGCGCGCTATTTTTTGGGGGACTCTGGCGCGCAGACGTTGGGTTTTATACTGGCCATTTTAGCGCTACTTTATAACCCTGTGAACAAAGATCAGGCTTCATCCTGGTTCGCGCCGATTATGATTGTGGGCGTACCAATCTTTGATACATCCTTGGTAGTTTTTTCACGTCTGCGTCGCCACTTACCGCCCTTTGAAGGCAACCGAGATCACAGCTACCACCGACTGGTCCGGGCAGGGATGAGTTCATCCCGCGCTGTCAGCTTGCTGCACATCATCGCCCTGGCGCTCGACAGTTTGGCGCTCCTGGCAATTTCACAGCATCCGCTGATCGCAAATTCCATTTTTATTGTGTGCTTACTGGTTGGTGCAAGTCTGATTTATATTTTCGATTTCACTGAAAAATTCATCGATCAACCCGGGCATTAACAAATCCGTTTTTTGTGCAAAGAAATGAACTTGCCGTATAATAGTTATGGTAAACTGAGATAGAACCTTGTGCCGGGAGAAGTATTCATGAGTAAAAATCGCAGCCAGCAAATGGTAGAACGCCTGCGCTCCATGCAGGCCTCAGCTCCAGATATTGAGGCTTCAGCCGTCGTTTCTGTAGACGGTTTAATTATGGCCTCGGCTTTACAACAAGGCTCAGAAGAAGACCGGGTATCAGCCATGTCAGCAGCGATGTTGTCGCTGGGCGAACGCATTGCGCAAGAATTAGGGCGCGGCGGCCTGGAACAGGTCTACATCAAAGGCGATAAAGGCTTTATCGTGTTGATTTCTGTCGGCTCGGAGGCGGTGCTTACCGCTTTGGCCCGTCAGGAAGGCAAATTGGGCCTGGTATTCCTCGAAATGCGACGCGCAGCTGAAGATCTCGTCAAGCTCGTGGGATGAACCGTTCAATTTGGTATCGACCTCGAGTCTCATTTGTTCGTCTACCCAAGTGGGGAGGACGCCGGTCAACGGCCCTCCCCACTACTTTTGTGTAATTGCACACAACGGGTCAGGCTAAACCTGTTTTATACCCCCTGTCCTTTTTTCGAATCTTTCACTTATATCCATCGATTGAGGTGCTATGACAACCAAATATATATTTTTTACGGGCGGCGTGGTGAGTTCAGTTGGCAAAGGCGTTACCGCTGCGGCACTTGGACGAACGTTGAAAGAGCGTGGATTCAACGTGGCTGTCCAAAAGCTTGATCCATACATCAATGTAGATCCCGGCACCATGAGCCCTTATCAGCATGGTGAAGTCTTCGTGCTGGATGATGGAGCAGAAACAGACCTCGATCTGGGGCATTATGAACGCTTTATCGATATCCGCGCCAGCAAAGTCAGCAATTTCACGACCGGACAAGTCTACAATGAGGTCATCACCAAGGAACGCCGGGGCGACTATCTCGGCGGCACCATTCAAGTCATCCCGCATATCACCAATGAGATTAAACGGCGGATCGGGCTGGTCCCGAAAACCACCGGCGCTGAAATTGTCCTGGTTGAAGTAGGCGGCACCGTCGGCGATATCGAATCTCAGCCTTTTCTGGAGGCACTGCGCCAGCTACGGACAGAAGTCGGCCGGGAAAACGTGCTGTTTGTCCATGTCACCTGGCTGCCATACATCGGAGCAACCGGTGAACTCAAGACCAAGCCCACTCAACATTCAGTGGCAGCCTTACGCTCGATTGGCATCTCTCCGAACATGATTATCGCCCGCTCTGACCATCCGATTGCCGCAGACCTGTGCGACAAAATCGCCCTGTTCTGCGACGTGGACAAAAAAGCGGTCGTTCCGATGGTAACTGCGTCAGTTTTATACGAAATTCCGCTGCTGCTAGAAAAAGCCAAAGTGGCAGAATATGTGCTGAAGATGTTGGGGCTTGAATCGCGCCAGAAACCCAACTGGAAGCAATGGGAAAAGCTGGTCGAGGAAGTGAAGCGGCCCAAGCCTGAAGTGAGCGTCGCCCTGGTGGGCAAGTACGTGGAACTGCAGGATGCTTATATGTCCGTACGCGAGGCCCTGAAACACGCCGCGCTCGAAGCGGGTGTGGAAGTCAAAATAGAGTGGATTCACTCGGCTGATCTGGAAAAGGATAAAGGCTGGGAGCAAGTGAAAGCAGCCGATGGAATTCTGGTGCCTGGCGGATTTGGTTCACGCGGCACCGAGGGAAAAATCCTGGCGGCGCGTTTCGCGCGCGAAAATAAAGTTCCGTACCTTGGGCTGTGCCTGGGGATGCAGTTGATGTGCATTGAATTTGCGCGCAATGTGCTCGGCTATGAAGACGCCAATTCGAGCGAATTTGACCGCGCCACTCCGCATGCCGTAATTGACCTGATGAACGAACAGCGCTCAATTACTGACATGGGCGGCACCATGCGACTTGGACTGTATCCATGCGATCTACAGCCCGGCTCAAAGGCAGCCAAGGCTTATGGCGTGGCACAGATAGAGGAGCGCCACCGTCACCGTTGGGAGTTTAATAACGCCTATCGCGAAGAGTTTGAAAAAGCCGGGATGATATTTTCCGGGCTATCGCCGGATGGCAGGCTGGTGGAAATTGCCGAATTGGCTGACCACCCGTATATGGTCGCCAGCCAATTTCACCCGGAATTTTTATCTCGCCCGAATCGCGCCCACCCACTGTTTGTGGGTTTCATGAAAGCGGCTGCTCAAAAAAGTAAACAGGCTGAGTGAAAAGATAGCAAACGCCCGGAGCGAATGGCTCCGGGCGTTTGCTTTATCTGGCCAACAGCTCTGAATGATTCTAAAAACCCTTTGGAAGCTCGCCATAGACACCGCGCAAATCTTCTGGCAAGTTTTGCGCCATGGTGACCATCATCGTATCCGTCAGGGAGAGCGGGCTGTCGTCTGGAGTGGGCACAATCAACGGAGCGATGACCACATTGACGACGGTGCGACGAGGAAAAGTCTTGAATAAATCCTGTATGCCATCCACCGAGACAATCACGATCGGACAATTCATCTCTAGCGCTAGCTTGGCAGCACCCGGTTTCGCCAGCGCCAATCCCTTCCCTTTTGAGCGCGTCCCTTCGGGAAACATGGCAACAATCTGACCAGCCGCCAGCACCTTTTCAGCATGTTCCATGGCCCAGGCGTCGCGCTCCCCACGATAGACTGGAAATCCGCCCAATTGACGGAACAACCAATGCACAGGGCGAATCTGGAATAATTCGGCTTTCCCCATGTAAAAAATCATGCGAGGCAGGGCCAATTGCACGGGAAACACGTCAAACATGACCAGATGGTTGGCAGCCACGACTGCTGCGCCTGTGGACGGTAAATTTTCCAGGCCACGGATACGCATGTCCATAAAGAGTTTGAACACTGCCCGCGCCAGCCAGACAATGAATTTATGCACACCCGTCTCACAGAGCGGATAATGCAATTTGGGACGGATGTCGTTTTCGGGGAGTTCTAGTCGGGGCATGTTTGGGCGCAGGTGAATGTATAAGGGTGAATAATACATCCGGGCAAAACTAATTCTAAATCTAAAATCCAAAAACAAAAACTGGATTATACTAGACCGGATGTGACAAGAAACGCAATCCCACTCAGGGTGATCGATGGAAAAAACACCGTTCCGGGTGGAAAGTTCTTATATCATCAGTTTATCAATTTTCTGCCGAAAAACCAACCTCAAACAGGTTGGACTGGCAGTACCACACCTTAAGGAGATTTAAAAATGGATTCCACTATTGAAAGCATTTCCGCACTGGAAATTCTCGACTCACGCGGCAACCCGACTGTGGAAGTCGAAGTTGTGCTTGGCGACGGATCATGGGGCCGCGCGGCGGTTCCCTCCGGCGCGTCGACTGGTATTCACGAAGCCCTCGAACTGCGCGATGGCGATAAAAAACGCTACGGCGGAAAAGGCACGCTCCAGGCTGTCGATAACGTCAACAACATCATATCAGACACGCTGTTTGGCTGGGATGCCACTGACCAGAAAGCCATCGATACCGAACTGATAAACCTGGACGGCACTCCCAACAAAGCCAAACTGGGCGCAAATGCCATTCTGGGCGTTTCGCTGGCTGTAGCCAAGGCTGCTTCAAATTCGCTCGGCCTGCCGCTCTACCGCTATATCGGCGGCGTTTACGCGCATGTCCTGCCCGTCCCAATGATGAACATCCTGAACGGCGGCGCGCACACAGCCTGGCAGTCCACCGACGCCCAGGAATTCATGGTCATGCCTTTTGGCGCGCCAACCTTCACAGAAGGCGTACGCTGGGGAGCGGAAATCTACCACTCGCTCAAGTCCGTTTTGAAATCCAAGGGCTACGCCACACTGGTCGGCGACGAAGGCGGTTACGCCCCGGCGCTCAAAGCCAACAGCGAAGCTGTCGAAGTCATTCTGGAAGCCATCGAGAAGGCGGGATTCAAGGCTGGGCGCGGGCTGGATGTTGCGATTGCGCTCGATCCGGCTGCTTCTGAACTGTACGACGAAGAGACCAAGACCTACAATTTACGCAAAGAAGGCAAGAAACTCAGTGGACCTGAGATGGTCGAATTCTGGGCTAAATGGGTCAAGGATTATCCGATCGTCTCGATCGAAGATGGCCTGGCGCAGGATGACTGGGAATCCTGGAAACTGATGGTTCAGACTCTCGGCGACAAGATTCAAATCGTCGGCGATGACCTGCTCGTCACCAACCCGGAGCGTGTCCGTCGCGCGATCAAGGAAAACGCCGCGAATGCCCTGCTCGTTAAACTGAATCAGATCGGCTCGTTGACTGAGACGATTGAAGCAGTGGAAGCCTGTCACCGGGCTGGTTGGCGCGCCGTCACCTCGCACCGCTCCGGCGAAACCGAAGACAGCACCATTGCTGACCTGGCCGTTGCGCTCAACATGGGTCAGATCAAAACTGGGGCCCCCGCCCGCTCAGACCGTGTCGCCAAGTACAACCAGCTGATTCGCATCGAATCTGAACTGGGCGATTCAGCCAAATACGCTGGCTGGGAAGCCCTGCGCACCAAGTAATTCAAAACCGAAGATTAGCGGAGTGGCATATTTCAGCCACTCCGCTTTTTATTTTCTCAAGCGGGGAAGGCCTGATCCATATTCCGGTAAAAACTGGAAGACGAGTGTTTTAATTGTGTTAAATTATTGTTAGTCAACTTGACAAACCTTTATTTCATGATAATATTTTATATGTAAATTCGACAAATTAGGTTGACATAGAGCATCAGCAAGCAGGATTATCAATAAATGCCGCAGTTTCCCTGGGCTCCATCGACACACATAGTAAAGAACCTTAACAAACATGCTGTATTAGATTTAATCAGGTTCACGCCAGGTGGAATTTCACGCGCAGAACTGGCTCAGCGCATGGATTTAAGCCGCGCCGCCATGACGGCCATCGTCAGTGACTTGCTGGACTGTAATGCAATCCGCGAAACTGAATCCCGTAGTAGCCTGGGCGGCCGCCCGCCTATTATTCTTGAAATCAATTCCGCGCGCGGTCACGTGATTGGCATAGACATGGGCGCGACGCACCTTACTATCATTCTCGCAGATTTCAGCGCGCAAGTGATTGACGAAATCGAAGTCCCTTTTAGTGTGTCCAAGGGACCTGAGATATGCGTTAACCAAGCGAATCAATTACTGGAAGACTTGCTGAAAAAGAATCAACTCGCCATGGGTGACATCAGTTCCCTTGGTATTGGTGTTCCTGGCCCAATCGCCAGCGAAGCCGGAACGGTTTTCGCGCCGCCAATCATGCCGGGTTGGGATGGATATCCCATTCGCGCAAACCTGGAAGAAAAATGGGGCCTGCCGGTTTCTTTGAATAATGATGCCGAACTCGGTGCGCTCGGAGAATGGGCCTACGGAGTTGGACGAGGTGAAAACCACCTGGCCTATATCAAAGTAGGGACCGGAATCGGCTCCGGACTATTGCTGAACGGACAAATCTATCGAGGCGCCACCGGCTCGGCAGGGGAAATCGGCCACTTGACCCTGGACGAAAACGGCCCTTTGTGCGACTGTGGCAACCACGGCTGCCTTGAATCCCTGGCTGGCGGGAAAGCCATCGCTCAGCAAGCGCGTGAGGCCATCTTGAAGGGCCAACGCACCTTGCTCTCAAGTATGGGTCCTATGGACGAAATCACCGCGCGGGATGTTGCATCCGCCGCCCGTCGGGGTGATCTTGTTTCGCAAAAAATCATCGCGAGCGCCGGAAATTATCTGGGCATAGCGATAGCCGGTCTCGTCAACCTTTTCAATCCTCGCACGGTGGTTGTTGGCGGCGGAGTCGCCCTAATTGGCGACTTGCTTCTGCAACCAATCCGTGATACCGTAATAAGGCGCAGCCTGTTAGCCTCTGCGCGAACAGTCAGGATCAATACCGCCGTGCTCAGGAGAAATTCATCGGGCATGGGCGCGATTGTGCAGGCACTTTCGATTGCGTTACATCAAGTTGCAGAGCAAAAGGAGGTGAGATAATCACTACGAGGCTTTTACGAGCCTGGTCAACTGACTGCATTCCCTAGCGTTGTAGAGAAGCGATTGGCTTCTCCGACAAAATTTCCACATTCACAAGGAGAAAGAGAAATGAAAAAGTCTTTGCTGACTCTAGTCAGCATCCTGCTTGTCGCTGCGTTCCTTCTCGCCGCCTGCGGCACCCCTGCCACCCCGGCAAAACAGATTGAAGTTACTTTCTGGCATGCTTACGGCACAGGTTCTGCTGAAGAAGCTGCACTCACCAAGGTGTTGGCCGCAGCCGCAGTCGATATGCCGCAATACAAGATCAACGTTCTCCAGGTGCCCTTCGCCGATATCTATAACAAGTATCGCACCGATGTCGCCGCCGGTGGTGGCCCAGACATGTTCATCGCCCCCAACGACTCGCTGGGTGATGACGCTCGCGCCGGACTGATCGCCGACATTACTGATCTCGCCAAGGGCAAGCTCAATGGCATCAGCCAGCTCGGCGTCGATGGCATGTCCCTCGATGGCAAACTCTACGGCGTGCCCGAATCTCTCAAGGCAGTCACTCTCTGGTACAACAAATCCATGCTGCCCACCGCTCCCAAGACCATGGATGAAGTGAAAGCCGCCATGGACGCCGGTACCCCGATTTCCCTGAACTATGGCTGCTACCACATGTACGGCTATTACAGCGCCTTCGGTGGCTCGATCTTCGATCCCTCCTGGAAAGTCATCGCTGATCAGGGTGGCGTGGTGGATGCCTTCACCTTCCTCAACAGCACCTACCAGATCCAGAAGAAAAATGGCTGGGCTTTGAATGACAGCGACGGTCTGGCTCCCTTCAGCGAAGGCAAGCTCGCCGCCATCATGAACGGCAACTGGGCCATGGCTGACTACAAAAAAGCCCTGGGCGATAAACTTGCTGTTGCTCCGCTGCCCGCTGGCCCTGCCGGCCCCGCCAAACCCATGCTCGGCGTCGATGGCTATTACATCAACCCGAACAGCGCCAACCAAGCTGCGGCCCTCGAAGTTGCTCTCTATTTGAGCAATGCCAAATCCCAGACAATCATGATGAACGAAGCTGGTCACGTTCCGGTTCGCACCGATGTCACCATCACCGACCCGCTCATCAAGGGCCTCGTGGATGCCTTCAACGTTGGCTCCACCATCCGCCCGCAGGTTCCTGAACTCGGCAAGTACTGGTCCAACTTCTGCGCTCCCGATGCCATCTACGAAAAAGGCACCACTCCGGATCAGTTCGTCAAGGACGCCACCGCTGGCGCCAACAAGTAACATCAGGCTATAAATCTATAAAAGCGAACAGGGGAAATCCCCTGTTCGCTTTTATAAAATCTATCCAATTTACTGCTGGACATTAACCCTCAAACAGGAATAAAATGCAGGTAATCAGTTCTCAAGGAGCGGAGCGATGGCAACTTTAACTGCAAAAATGGACACTCGTAAAAAGAGTAATTTCAGCAAGGCAATTCTTCCCTACATGTATCTTCTGCCTGCATTTATTGTGATGGGGGTGATCACATTCTATCCTCTCATTTACCAAGTCATCGTTTCGTTTACCGATTTTCAAACCAAAGATCTCAGACTGGGACTCAATTCGCCCGTCTTGCATTTCATCGGATTAAAAAATTATCTCGATATTCTCTCGGGTGGATTACCGGTTCAAAACTTCGAATTCTTCCGTGTGCTGATCTACAATTTCTGGTGGGCGATCACCAACGTACTGGTTCACGTACCAGCTGGTGTGCTCATTGCCGTTTTATTGAATTCAGAAGGACTGTGGCTCAAGAAGATTTATCGTGCTGTTTACATTCTGCCAGTCGTCGTTCCACCCCTGGTGGTTGCCACTGTCTGGCGCAATATTTTTGATGAGCAATATGGCGCCATGAACCAGTTGCTCACCGTTATCATGCACTATTTTGGCTCAACAGCCCCGGTACACCTGCGCTGGATGACGGAATATGCCGCTCCCATTCCCTGGCTGCTTCCAGGCGGCCCGCTACCTATGGCGTATTACGCCATGATGGTGGCAAACTTCTGGCTGGGCTGGCCTTTCATGACCGTTGTCGCCACTGGCGCATTGCAAAGCATTCCCCGGGATCTTTACGAAGCCGCCGACATTGACGGTGCATCCGGTCCACAACAATTCTGGAACATTACGGTGCCGCTGCTGCGTCCGGCAATGATCCCAGCCGCCGTTTACGGATTTACGCTATCTTTCAATCTATTCGCTTTTGTGTTTTTTATGTCTGGCGGCGGTCCAGCCCGTTCCACCGAGATTCTGGTCACTTTTGCTTATGACCTTGTGCGCAACTTGCGCTTATTCGGCGCGGCGGCGGCCTTCTCGGTAATCATCTTTTTTGTTGGAACGATCGTATTCCTGATTACCAATCGCATTACCCATGCAACCGAAAGCTATACGGAGGGCTAAGATGACTGCAACCACTGAACCCACGAAAAAGAACATCTTCAAACGTATTCTCACCATGAATACGTCCAGCCAGAAAAGCGGACGCAGTCTGCCCTTATGGAAACAAATTCTGCTGCAACTGCTGACGCTCGCCATCGGCTTCGAAGTTTTGTTTCCCATCATGTACATCATCACCCTGTCGTTTAGCTCCAAAACGACTCGTCCCTCAACCCTGCAGCTCATTCCAACCGAACTTTCCACCATCGCTTACCAACAAGTGCTTGATCGGCCAACTGCCAACCCGGTCAGTTTCCTCGAACTGCTCAGAAACAGCTTCCTGTTGTCTTTCGGCGTTGGCCTGGTCGCCTTACTGGTCGCCGTCACCGCCGCTTACGCCTTCTCACGCTTCAATTTCAAAATGCGCCAGGTGCTGATGGTGCTGGTGTTCATCCCCTTGCTGATGCCAGCGGTCGGCCTTTCCACGCCGCTCTACCTGCTAATGAACAGCGTCCGTGTCACTGACTGCGGAAAAGGCATTACCGCCATCGCACCATTTATGGCCTGTGCCCCAGGCGTAACCGGCAAACTGATCTTCAACCTGCGTGATTCCCTGTTCGGCGTGGGTATCGCCATGATTTCCGGCGCTCTGCCTTTTGCCGTCTGGAATCTTAAAGGCTACCTCGACACCATTCCGCACGAACTGGAAGAAGCTGCCGCCATCGACGGCGCAGATTCCAACCAGGTTTTCTTCCTGATCGTCCTGCCGCTCGCCATCCCACAGCTGGCCGTGACCTTCTTCCTGGGCTTCATCGGCCACTGGCAGGAATTCGCCCTGCCCTGGCTTTTCCTGACCAAACCTGAAAACTACACCCTCTCGATGACGCTCTACAACATGACCGGCCAATACGCCAACGCCATTCCCTGGAACCGCTTCGCGGCCATGGCCGTCATTGTGGCGCTGCCGGTTGCGGTCATCTACATCGCCCTGCAAAAATACATCACCGGCGGTCTGACCACCGGCGCGGTCAAAGGCTAGAACACAAAAGGGCGGCCATAGAGCCGCCCTTTTATTTTGGATGAATGATGAAACGACTCATCACCCTGACTCTTTTCCTGTCCCTTTTCATTGCCTGCGCCCCAACCGCCGCCGGGACTCAACTCCCCGCAGCCTCCCCCGCCCCCGCAGCGGTGCCCACCGTCTGGTGGCGGGAGGCAGTTTTCTACGAGATTTTCGTCCGCTCGTTCAACGATACCAACGGCGACGGCATCGGCGATTTTAACGGCATCACCCAGAAGCTGGATTATCTCCAGTCGCTCGGCGTGACCGCGTTGTGGCTGATGCCTATCCATCCATCGCCATCCTACCACGGCTATGATGTGCTCAACTACTATGCCGTCAACCCACAATACGGGACGATGGCTGACTTTAAACGGTTACTCAGCGAGGCGCACAGTCGCGGCATGTTCGTGGTCATCGATTTGGTTCTCAATCACACCTCGTCACAGCATCCCTGGTTTATCGACGCAAATTCCAGTCCACAATCCAAATATCGAAGCTGGTACGTCTGGTCAGAAAGCGATCCGGGCACAGGCTGGCATGCCGGGAACCGCGGCTACTACTTTGGCCTGTTTTCGGATGTCATGCCCGACTTGAATTATCGCAATCCCGAAGTGACCGCGCAAATGGAAAAGGTGGCACGCTACTGGCTGACGGAAGTGGGCATTGACGGGTTTCGGGTGGACGCCGCCAAGCATCTGATCGAGGAAAATGGCAAGACAGAGAATACTGCCGCCACGCACGAATGGCTCAAGGGGTTTTACCAGGCCTACAAAGCCGATCGGCCCGAAGCATTCGCCGTTGGGGAAGTCTACGGCGCGGGCGGGTCAATCGCAAAAACCTACCGCGACCAACTGGACGAGGTTTTCAACTTCGAGCTGGCCAGCGGATTTGTCAACAGCGCCAATGGTGGCGCAAACAGCGGCATCAACAGCGCCATCAAATTCACGCTTGCCGATATGTCCGACGGTCAATATGCCACATTTTTAACCAACCACGATCAAAATCGCGTGATGAGTGTGCTAAACGGCAATCTGTACAAAGCCAAAGTTGCCGCATCCCTGCTGCTGACTGCCCCGGGAACTCCGTTTATCTATTATGGCGAAGAGATCGGTATGACCGGTAAAAAACCCGACGAAGACATCCGCCTGCCGATGCAATGGACAGGTGATGCTGTCACCGCCGGGTTCACCACCGGACAGCCCTGGCACGCTCCAAACACAAGCACGCCAACAGTCAATGTCGCCGCCGAAGACAAGGAGCCCATTTCCCTGCTCAATCACTACCGGACGTTGATTGCGCTGCGCAAAGCGCATCCTGCCCTGCGAACCGGTTCGCTGACTTTGCTTGAAACTAACAATCCCGCCGTTTTCGCATCCCTGAGAATGGAAGGGGATGAAAACATCCTGATCGTGATTAACTTGTCAGGTGAGAAAGTCACAGAGTATGCGCTGGCTTCCCAAAGTAACCACCTGACCAATGGAATGTATCAGCTTCAAACGCTCTTGGGTGAAGGCGTTGCATCCAACAAAATAGCAGTGGATGGAAATAAATTCGAAGGCTATTCGCCAATCCCACTCGAGCCATTCGAAACTTTTCTGGCAAGGCTTACTCCCGATAAATAGAGACGCCAAATCCCATGCGCGGCAAAGATGATCACCCAAGGGTAAACCAACATTGTATAACGAGGCAAAACAAAGAACAGCACACAGATAGCTGTGCTAATTAAGAACACAAGGTAGAAGACCCAATACTTTTTATGTTCTTTAACGCTAAGAATCATTCCATAGAGAAAAAAGGGCAACATCAAAAGCCATGGAAGCCAATAGATGGGAGATTTTGCTCCAGCATAAGAAAAGCTAAACCCGAAGAACAGGGATGACCAAAAATACAGGCCTTTCCGAAAAGCAAGCCAAAGTGCGTGAACTGGATAATCCAACATATCCTGGACAGCATTGCGAAAATATATACTATCCTGCTTTATCTCGAAATGGCGATCAAAACCTGTGCCGAATATTTCTTTCGCCATGGTTTCAGGCATCCCAACTGGGGGAACAACATACCACGATGGCACACCTACTGCATTCCTATTCTGACCTTCCCAAAGGTTTAACCCACCCGACGTGTTTGTGACAAACTTTCCCAGTTGGAAATAGTTACGTAATCCCCAAGGCACAATCATCAGCGCACAAAATACGGCAAATAGGATTAACAAACTAATCCGTTTTTTGGGATAACGAAGAAATAACCATATTAGCGCAAAGGGGAAATATAAGAAACCTTCGGGTCGGGCTAACGTAAACAATCCGAAGAAAAACGAAAAAAACAAAAAGACTTTGAGAGAAAACTCTTTTTCCAATTGAATGAAAAACCAAAAAGTCAGACTTTCAAGGGTAAGAAAAATTATCGTATCCGAGATTTGCGTACTCGAATAAACCAGAAGCGGATAAAAAGCCATTCCGGCCGCCGCCAACATCGCCTGAGGCTGGCCGAATTTTTCAAGGGCAATTTTATAAATCAACCAACAACCCAGGCAGCCCAAAATCGCCTGAGTTACTTCAATCAGCCGGATTCCAAGCATCCCAGTGCCAAATAATTTGACGAAAATTAGCAAAAAGAAAGGGTAAACTGGTGATTTAAAGGCAGAGGGAATAAGCAGTTTCGGATTGGCAAGGAATTCAGTCGTAAGTTTATTGCTCTGATCAACCGAATAAAAAACAAAACCACGCCCGGCAGTCATATTCAACACAAGAGGAGCGTATTCATGCTCCAGCTCGGTACTTCCTACGATAAAGGTCGCAGTAAAACGCGCGAAAAATGCAAGAAAAATCACCAGCACTAGAAAATTCTGCTGAGAAAAACGAACGATCGAACGAATAGCGGCCATTGGGCAAGTTTTCCTTATGGGAGTGTCAAAAATATATGACAATTTGCTAAAAATCAGGGTATAACGATTAACGCAAAAGAACATTCGCTCAGATATCAAAGCTATTATGCTGTAAAATTACAGCCAGAAAAAATCCAATCCTACCGAGAACCAATGACAACTCCCTACTGGCTACAAGATGCTGTATTCTACCAAATTTTCCCTGACCGTTTTTCGAATGGCGATGCCACTAATGACCCCGTAAATGTCGCAAAGTGGGGCACAACGCCTAGCATTTGGAATTTTATGGGGGGCGATTTGCGAGGCATCATCAAACGCTTTGATTATTTGCTCGATTTAGGCGTAAATGCGCTTTACCTGAATCCGATATTTTTGTCGCCATCAAATCATCGCTACAACACGACGGATTTTTATTTAATCGATCCGAAATTGGGCAGTATGCTCGACTTTCACGCCCTGCTTGATTTGGCTCACCGCAACCATGTCCGCGTAGTGTTGGATGGTGTCTTCAACCATTGCTCGCGCGGATTTTTCGCCTTCAGTGATTTGCTCGAAAACGGGGAACATTCACC
>CAILYI010000237.1 GCA_903838415.1 uncultured Anaerolineae bacterium
AAATGGCCTCTGTACCTTGAAATTCGACCTCCGCCGAACAGAAAACGCGGCATGCGAGCGGCGAAAATCGCTTCAACCCGTTTTTCGGGCTTCGTCAGGTCGAATTCTGCAACACTCTCTAATAGGGCAGCCATCATAGTTAGGAAGCGCAAGGTTCCATCAGATGCGCTATTTGCCGAAATTTTTTGGCCGTTTTTCTCGATCAGGCTTATTAAGGTTTTTCCATCAGCATAAATTGGGAATTCAAAATCTGAGGCATCCATCGGGGTTAACTCACGAAGCCATTCGGTCAAGGCACGTTTTTTGGAAGGGTCTTCACAAATAGCCTGTAAAACAGTTGAAAGGTTCTCGCCGCGATCACCCAAAACGACTTGACCAGGGAAGGACGGCAGGCGCATCGCATCAGGACTCAAATCCAAAAAACGCATAGATGCAAAACTTTCCAGCAGCCACTTTGTTGCCATCCCAACCTGTTCACCGCTTGCGTCAGTTCTTTTCTTCTTTTTGAGTGCAGATTCTATTTGAGATAGAACCGGCTGTGCAGATGAAAAACGCTCTATATGACCTTTTTTTAAATCACCACCCCGTTTTATCTTTACCAAAATATTTTGACTATTGTCCTGTTCGGGCGGTGACTGCCTGGGGTGCGAGTCAAAATACATTTCTTTCCCGTCATATAAGGACTCTCGCACGACACGGGCGCGACCAACTGCCGGGAACCCCGCTTCAATTTCGATATGGTAGATCAGGTCGGAGTTTGCGAAAGAGGGGCGAAGGCACACATCCAATATCACAATTTTATTCTTCTGATAGCTCAATTCGGCAAAGCCGCCGCGGATGCCGCGCCATTGCAAATCGCCGCCTTCGCCGTATTTGGTACCGATAATATCCGCTAACGCATAACCGCGCCCAATGCCGTGTAAAAATCGGAAAGCCTCGCGCAGATTGCTCTTGCCAGAGGCGTTGGAGCCCAACAACAGCGTCATTTGCCCGAGTTTCAGGGTTGTTTGTTCGAAATTTTCAAAGTTGGTGAGCGATAATTCTTTAATCATGCGTTCATCCTCGACATGCCAATCTTACTCCCAATACAAATTTATCATTTCTTGATCGAATCACGCATCAGACCCAACAATTTGGGGGTGTCAAGCATCAGTCGATATTCCATGAGACGCTGGTCTTCGGGATTAACTTTTTCCCACATTTGCAGCCAGGAGCGCGCTACTTCCTGGTTTTCGCGCGCCAGGGCCAGGTGGATTTGCGCTTCGCAAAGCGCATCGTATTCGGTAATGTGCATCCGTTGTCGCCTCATTAAGCCATCCAGCAGGGTATGCGCTTTCTCAAAATCGCCCGCGATGGTGGCCTTGCGGGCTTCGGCGCTGATGCCGAAGAAGTAATCTGGAAAGCGGGTGTGGATACTTCCGGCCATTTCGTGCGCTTGTTTGGCTTTGCCTTGCATTTCGAGGGCCAGGGCCAGGTTGTTAAGCATGGACGGGGTTTCTTCAATTGCCAGGGCTTCTTCGAGCAAGGCCTGGGCTTTGGCTCCATCCTGGGTGTGCAAGGCTTCTATGGCCTGGAACGACAATTTATTCACAGCCGGGAATTGGGAATTGGGGATTGGATCGCTGGTGATTTCAAAGTTCAATTGCAAAATGGTTGTCCATTGGCCATTGATCCACATGCGGTGGTTGCCAGAGGCCAGGTGACCCTGCTTGCTTAAAAATTGGGACACATCCAGGCGCATCTGGTCTGTGCCCAACTTGCTCAAAGAAAAACCTTTCAACAGGGCAACCAGTTCGGGGGTTTCGGCCATTTTCATCAGGCGGATGGCAAACTCGCGGGTATCGTTATCGCCGCGCGCCAGGTAGTGCGGCAGCAGGGCCAGCAGTTCCGGGTGTCGTTGAATGAGCTGGATCATCGCATTTTCCGTCCCGGCGCTGTCTTTTTGTTTGACGGGTGCGCTCAAAGCCCTGACCATTTCCTGTGTTATCGCTGGTGTCACCCAAAAATCGAAGCCATAGGCCCACGGGCCGTTACGTTCACCGGCGGGCTTCTCCAGGTCGGCCAGGTTTTCACGGGGAGCATCAAAGGATGGCAGGTATTGTAAGGCTGTTTCCCACAGGCTGCGGGCTTGTTTTTCTTTGCCCATGCTTGCCAGCGCGGTGGCGACATAATGCAACAGGAGGGCGTTTTCAGTGGAGTCTTCCAATTCACCGGCTTGTTTGGCCTGTTCATATAGCTCCAGCAAGCGTTCTTTTTCATCCAACAGGCTGTACGATTCGGCCAGCCGTACCAGCCGTTCACGGGCTTGCGAGGGACTCGCGGCCTGGCGCCGGGACATTTCGCGCGCTCTGGCAAAATCGCCGGATAAATACAGGATGCGCACCATGTGGGATAGCGCGTGGATATTTTCTGGTTCGTTTTCCAAGACCTGTTGGGCCAGGCGGCGGGCTTCGGCGTAATTGCCCTCTGACAGGTAGACCTGCGCCAGGTTGTTGAGTACGGGGATCAGGTTCGGGTAGGTTTTTAGCAGCTTTTCGGCCACCTGCTTGCATTGTCGAATCTGGTTATGGGACATGAAGAAACGCACTTCATCGTGCCCGACAGCCAATTCCAGCAGTTCTTCATCTGCCAAATCATCCATGTCCGGCTGTTTGAGTTCGTTCAGCAGGGCTGTGCGCAGTTCTTCAATGCTTTGGCGAATTAAAGCGCTGCTGGGATGTGCCGGCCAGCGCTTGATGATTTTTTGGTAGGTGCGCAGCGCCAGGGCGGGATGACGCATTTGCATATATGCGCCAGCCAGGCTGATGGAAATTTCGGGGCTGCCGGGTTTGAGCCGCGCCAACTGATAAACCACCCATTCGTAGGTTGAAAAATCTTTTTGCTGAGAGCTGACATCAGCCATTAAAGCCAGCACTTCGTATTGATTGGGGTAAGCGGTCTGTAATTGGACCAGTTTCTGGCTGGACTGCGCCAATTGGCCCTGTTTAAAAAGGTCGTTGGCCTCGAATAAGCCTTCCAGCAGACGGCGGGCCAGGGGTGGAGCTTTGGGCTGGGTGTTCTTTTTATTTTTGCTCATCGGTTTCAGGAATTGAAAAAGGAGGCTGTAGTTTGCTTCCCACCCGCGCCAACGTGATTGCTGATGCTCTCGAGCAGCGAGCGTTCTTCGCTTGCGTGGGGCGCCAGTTCAATCAGTGCCTGCAGGAGTTGGTGGAAAAGTTGATTGCGGCGCAGAGTCCTGCGCTCGAGATAGTTATCGACGCGGGTCACGTCACCGGACATCAGGCTTTTTTCTCGATGTATTGAACGCCCGGCAGGTCTTTGAAATGGGCATCCTGGGTCCAAAGGGTGGCATTATATTCACGCGCAACAGTCAGTATGAGGCTGTCGGCCATCGGTAACTTTAATTCAGCTGAAAGCTTGGCCGCACTCATTGCCAGGGAGGCAGACAAGTCAATCACTTCTCCTTTAACCAGGTCGGCCACACGAATTTCAGCCAGCGCCAACCCCTGGTTTTGCAGGATCTTCTTGAAAACTTCGTAAATGCTGATCACCGGCACAAGCAGCTGTTCAGAATCTTCGATTGCGGGGGCAAAAAAGTCGGCGTTTTCGCCCTCGGCAAAGTATTCCAGCCAGCCGGAAGTATCCACCACGTTCATACGCGTTCATCCTCGTCGCGCTCGACGTTGGTATCCATGCCTTTGAGTGAGCCGCGCGCTTCCTGGATGGGGCGAGTGGGAATTAAAACAATACGATTGTCATAAGCCAGCACGGTCATTTTTTGCCCGGCCTTGACCCCCAGCATTTCACGTACTTTTTGCGGAATGACAACCTGGAATTTTGGGGAAACCGTTACGAAATTCATACTATTCTCCTATCGAACGAGATTTCGTATTACGATTATACCATTTTCCCCTCAAACGCGGACTTGAGCACCGACTGCCTCAGCCGCCCCGCCCGCGCCATGGACGCTGCCAGCACGGACTCAACTGCCGCCACCGACAGCCGCCACCGACAGCCGCCGCTCCACTTCCGCCATAATCCGCCGCTGTTCGGCCAATGGGGGCAGGGCAACTCTCAGTTCACGTATGTTGGTCAGGTAAGCCAGGCTTTCCAGCATCATAGGCCAACTTCTCAAGTACTTTACGTTCATATGCTAGGCAAATTATCCAGTAATAAAGATAATCACTTAATTCTGCCATGGGGCACAGGTGACAACCAGGTTTTGACTGGCCAGAAAACCTGTTCCAACAATCTTTCCCTTGGTATTCAAAATGGCAACAACGCTGTTTTTGATATCCATGACCCTGCCCAAAACAAGCAATTTTATCTACATGAGATAAGTGTATAAGAATTCAGCATCTCCGTCAAATGACATTCATACCCTTTGTAGTGTAATGCTTTTCACCCCATATTGACAAACTACCCAGGAAA
>CAILYI010000238.1 GCA_903838415.1 uncultured Anaerolineae bacterium
AGCCGCATCCAGGCATCTCTCAACACGGATGGGTCTTCGCGTGACGATGAAGTCAAGAAGATCATGGGCATCAGCCGCAAACCGATTGCATCGCGTATGGAAATTACGATCAACCTGAATGGGGAAAGTACCAAAGACGATACTCTCCCCATCATCATCGACGCGGAATCAGAATAAGGGGAACGCGATCGACTGGAAGTATTCCCAGGCTGAATCGGCATCAGCGCCATAAACCTTGATAGTTTTGCTTTCGGACGCCGCGCCGAGAAAATGCCCATTGAAGCCTTCGAAGGAACGCGCGGTTACAGATGCCAGCGTGATCTCAAGTTTGGCATCCAAAACGACTGGCTGGCCGGTGTCATCATCGGTGGTGTTCGCAAACGGCGTGTACTCCACTTCGGTGATCTGGTCGGAATTGATGACCGCGTTGCCAATTTTTAGTAACATTTTCTCTCCTCTCAAAATGACAGCAGAACGCTTGTTCTGCGCGTGGACGGTAGTTAGTGTGCATTTCCCAGAAAAATCGCTCAGAAGCCTTCCTGTGGTCATATAGCGGTATCTGGGAGCTCTTCAAGATTTCAATCTGCTTGCCAATTTCGCCTTTTGGAGTTGGATCGGTCAGGCGTGCCGCATCGGGTTATCTTTGGCCCGTGGTTGCCGAACGAAGTTATTGATTTCCAGGCCATCGTGCGTCATCTTGTAGGACGTTTGAGAATGATCGCGTCCATCCATGTGAGCCATCATTTGGCGCTGGAATTTGGTGGTTTTCAAGTCCAGATGATGAACTGTTTCCAGGTGTTCACGCATTTCCGATCTGCTCAGGGTGGATTCGGTGCCGCATGTTACGCACTGCCACAGGTCAATCTTTTCAACCGGGGTGGATTCCTGGCTCATTCTGTTTGCTCCTTTCCCTCGAGGGAATTCTCAAGGTTTTCATGCTCATGGATAAGTTCATGCAAAATACCAAGTTCTGCGGGACCAGGGTATTTTTCATAAAGAGCGTAGGTAGTTACAATTTCTTGACAAAGCTTGTCTCCATTACGAGCGGCAGCTCCAATGGATTTCCCACGGACTTTCAAATAGTTCATTACCAGCGAATCAGCCATGCGTTGTTACTCCTCGTCTTTCTCGCGTTTTTCAATGCATTCTTCACACAGCCACAGGTGGTACCAGCGCGAGATTTTGACCTTGGTCAGTTCGCCATCAGTGCGAAAGGTTTTCTTGCACCCTTCACAGTCCGAGAGGATCGGGTCATCGGGCGGGTCAAGATGCCGGTCATACGGATCGTTTCGCATTACCTACACCGTATTTCAGGATGATGGCGGCTCTGCGCTCCGGCCAGGGTAACTGCTGCACACGGCTCTTTTTGGGCCTGGCGTTCTTGAACAACAATGCCCGTCTGGCGTTGGAAAAACGCTGACTGCACTCCCTGGAGTGAAAGTGACTATCCACTTTCGCAAACTGACCACACCCACAATCGCAAGGCCGGTCGCTATCATCACGGTCTACCAGACATTTTCTGTTTCCCATTTTTTCTACCTTTCTGTCTGCCCACCTGCCATAAAACAGGTGGACAGCATAATAACTATTCGTCGCTCTGATCCACAAGATCTTCGTACTCTTGTTCCAGCCGGGTCAGGTTCCACCCCGGATTTCACTCGTGTTGCCAACAGGCAGCTAAAACCTGTCAGGATCCTTATCAAAACCAGGCTTCGAGCGGTTTATCGTCGCCCATCACCCAGGACACAACCAGGGTGCGCCCGTGCTGGTCGACAATATCGTCCCAGCCGAGAATTTTCGAGACGACAAAGCGGCCCAGC
>CAILYI010000239.1 GCA_903838415.1 uncultured Anaerolineae bacterium
ATAGAGGGCGCCGTAGTTCGCCCGGTCAGACTCGTTCTGGCGAAATAAAAAACCTAAAAATTAGTCATTGGAATATATGTCTATATTTTTGAGAACTATTCCGTTATATCAAGCATTTCAATTGTAATCGATTTCGCTTTGCTTGATTATGCCAGTCAAATTAAAATAAATAAACACCCATCACCCACATTGGTTTGGATGATGAGTGTTTATAACGTCAAAGTTGTATCACTGTGGAATCGGTGTACCCTGATCATTGAAATACGGCAGGTTGCGCATATCGCCCAAAACACTAGTATATTGAGATGCCACCCATCCATACCCCGTCGGGCTGGCCGCATACTGAATTTGATACCAGTATTTGTTGACCGTAAGGCCAGTGACAACCACCTTATCCTTGGGATTCAGCATGCCTAATGAATCATAGGCCTGCGCCGGACCGGACCGCACATTGATTTGAGCAGTCACTTCGGCATCAGCCCCGGCAGGCGTGGGCGGAACTGGCGTGGGCGTCTCGGTGGGCAAGGGCGTGGCATTCGGATCGGCAGTCGCCTCAACGACATCAGGCTTTTGTGTGACAGGAGTGCCCAACACATCATAATAAGGTAACCCACCAAAACCATCATTCGACTGGACCAATTCGGCCAAAATCCAGCCATGACCCTCCGGGCCGGAGGGATAGTCGATCTGTACCCAGATGTTTTCAGCAATGCGCCCGCGGAAAGTGACGATCTGTCCCGGTTGGAGAACACCAATCGTCAAAAAGCCAACGCTGGGACCGATGCGCACGTTGGCGGGTTGCGTCAGCGTCCCGAATTTTGACCAATCCGCGGGAGGTGTGCTGGGGGGCAGCGGCGTACCGGTAACGGTAAAAAGGAATGGCGGGAGCATCAGGGATTCCCCTTCTTCTCCGTTCGGGAAAATCACGATCGGAAGCAAGCCCATCTCCCCATTAAGCGTAATAGCTTTCATTGTGACCCACCCAGTTCCGGTGGGGGAATCAGCATAGAGGATATATAACCAGGTGGCAGCAGCGTTTCGGCCAATCACTTTGACAGCCTGATCCATCAACAAACCGCCCAAGTCATGCGCCTTGCTCTTGGCAGGAACACCGCGCACATTGGCATTGGCCCGCATCACGCCAGGGATTGGCTCCATTGTTGGGATGCTGGTAGGCCAGGGTGTCGCAGATGGAGACAATGTCTCAGTGGCGATAGGCGCAGGGGTAGGCGTTTCTTGGGCGACAGTATCAGTCAAGCGGGCAAATGCGGTACCAGCTGCCGCTGTGATAACAACATTTGCATCCATTGTTGGGGTCGGCGAGGCCGCACCTGGAAGAACACAACTCACAAGGAACAAGGCTATCAGTAAAGGAAAAAGCTTAAATCGTCTCATCACTAAATTGTACTCCAGCGCCGATCGGTTTAGCGCTCAGACTTAATATAAAGGTTGTAGCGAACATAACGCAGCGGGCCGCCGCTCCCATCCGCATTCAGGACCAGGATGTATTCCTGTCCGCCCAGCACTTTCATGCCCAAATCGTAGTTACCGCATACCATCGGTTTCAGGTCAGGGACTGGCAGGCCGTCTTTTTCCAGCGTGGCCGTTATACCGCCATTCCCGCTGCATTCCAGCTTGAAGAAAACAAAAGTGGATTGATTGGTCGGCTCATAGGGCGTAAAGGCCACCCAATCAGTCGAATCGCCGGATGGGGCTGAAAGCTCGCTGGAAAAAGTGAATTCGCGTGCCGCGTCCGGCGCAAACTTCAGCCGCACCGCCGGAGCCTTCTCAGAATCCCCATCAGCGATGGCAGCTGAAAAGGCCGTGGCTGTCAACGTTGGCTGACCGGGGTTCGCCGCCGGTGTGGCGGCATAAACCAGTTTTCCCTGGTTGTCAAAATAGGGCAGACCCTGTAGATCAGCATTCTCCAGATAAGCCGCCGCCACCCAGCCTTTTCCATCCACGCCGCCCTCAAATTGGATTTGCACCCACACATTGGTTTCATTGCGCCCAATTGGCGTAACAATCGTTCCGGCATTGACCGTGCCAAGCGAATCGAACGCCTGCGCAGGCCCGGCGCGGACAAATATCTGTGCCTTCACAGTGGCCGTGCGTGCCGCGATCGTCGGCGTTTCAAGCGCGGAAGCTGCCGGAGACTGGGCAGATTGGTTCGATGACGGCATCACCACCGGCAGCCTGGCAACATCTGCCTCTGGCACCGGAACGTAAGCCACCGCCACCCAACCGGTCGTCGCTGAGTTTTGGGGGTAGATAATTTGCCACCAGTCGCCGCTGGCATCCTTGCCAATCACCTGAACCAGGCTGCCATAATCGAGCAAGCCAAGCGAAGTCGCGTTTTTATCAGGCGAAACGCGCACATTGACCTGCGCCGTCAACGAGGCAGAAATTGGGGCAATCGTCGGCGCAATCGTTGGAATGGCAGCTGTCAGCGAAGGACGCGGCGTAAAGGTGGGCACAAGCGTCGCCGTGGCAAACGGGATCGCAGTCGCAGTAGGCGGCGCAGCCTGTGGAGTTGCTTGAACGGAACAAGCTGTCAGAAACAAAAAGGGGATGAAAAATATCGGTCGCATGGGTCGATTGTAACAAAGCCCGAAGGCTAATGCCGCTTTTCGGGCAAAATCCAACCAATCAAGCCGTAAGCCAGCCCCAGTAAGATCAAACCGAATTTAACGGTAGCGCATCCGGCTGCCACTTGCGGAAATGGCGCAACAACATTTCCTTTCAGGATGAAAAAAAGGGCGATATTCTCGACTGAATCAAACAGCACTGCTGTGAACGCTCCCCAGCCCAGAGCTTTTCCCAGCGCGACCCAATGCCCCTTTCGCCTGTCTACCGCTAAAAGGACGCCTAGACTCAACGCTGTAGCATATACCGGCATAAAAAGAAAATCAAACCCCAGGCCGAACGCGTTATTGAGACGCGCGGAGGCATCCCAAGAATCCATCATGGCCTGGGCATTTTCCACCGACCCAGACAGCTCAAACGAGACGACGCCAGAAGGGGCAGCGGCAGTCTGCAAAGGCTTGTCCAAAACCTGGAAAACGGCGAAACCGGCTACAGTGAGGGCAAGAAAGAGAAAGAATAGGCGGCGACGCAATCCCGGGAGCAGGAAATCTAAAGGGTGCCGATACGTCATCATATTTTCCTACAAGTCTTTGTGATAGACGCGATTATTTTTATATTCCACGCCATTAAGATTTTTAAGGTCGGCGCGCATTTGCTCGGTGGTTTCGGCGACCTGGGTCATTTCCACGTGGGTAAACTGATCGAAGTCCAGTAAAGTCTGCCCCATTTCATAATAAAGGATGGCATTTCCGCCGTGCCCCTGAAATTCGGGCAAAATGCCCATGCCGTTCACCGAAACGGTATTGGTGCGACGCATCTCTAGCAACAAATCTGGCAGGCCAAATGGAAAAAGTTTGCCCTTGGCACGTTGCAGGGCCGCTGAAACATCGTGAAAAGCAAACAGAAAACCGACGACATCCTGACCATGCGTGATGATTTTGATGAGGCGATGGTCAGCGACAGTCATGATGTTATCCACGACAAATTTGATTTCGTTAGGAGTAAAGGGATAATATTCCCAGTTGCGGACAAAGGCTTTGTTATAGGCCTCGCCAATACGCGGCGCCCACTCAATCAGTTCTTTTTTATTTTTGAACCGTTTTACCGCCAACCCGCCGCGTTCGAGCGCACGCCGGGCAATCCGCTCAACCCGTTCAGGGATTTTAAACTGGCCGGAGGGTACGTAGCACGAGACGAAATCCACCTCCTTTTCAAATCCCTGCGCTTCGACAAGGTGTGGGTAGTAAGGGAAGTTATAGTTAAGCATGGTCATCGTCTGGCGGTGTTCATACCCCAAAACGAGCACACCGTAACCATCCAGCGGCCCCATCCCTTTAGGACCAATGACACGATCCAGCCTGCGATTTTTCGCCCAATCGAAAACGGTATTGAACAATGCAGTCGCAGCTTCAAGATCGTTTTCGCATTCGAAGAAGTAAAAATCAGCTTCTTTTTTGTTGTGATACTTATTGAAAGGCTTATTCTCGATGGCGGCGATACGCCCCACATCGCGTCCATCACGTACCGCCAGGAAAAAATCCACATCGGAGTGTTCGTAAAATGGATGCTTTTTGGGATCGAGTTGAGCATAAGCGTCAATATCCAAAGGTGGCACCCACTGAGGACAATACTTGTAGAGCTTGTGGGGAAATTGAACAAAGCGTTTGACCTGGGATTTGTTGCCAGTTTCGACTTTCTCAATTATAAGCATAATGGCTCCTAAAACGTGGGATACCGTAAAGTATATAACATTTTCAGTTTCAAAAAGTGATTTTTAAATTTATTGGGAAAATTGACTAAACCACGACTTTGCCAATTTTCAAGTGACATATTTCACATATGAACAAGTCTACTTGTAGGAACAATAGGGGATGTAATTCTTTCCTTACAGTTCTGAAATCTCGTTCGGTACCCCAGTACTATTCCAGCGTTTCGACATGCTGCCTATAATAAGATTAATAATACAGCACTTTAACAAACCAGTTCGAAAAGGTAAACCCGGTGAAAACCGGGGGCACAAAGCTATGGGTCTTCAGCCGCCAATAAAGGGCTATGACTGCCAGGTCGCCGAAAATGAATGTTGTTAATTAACGGCCTGGATTTTTCAGGCCGTTAAATTTTTAAGTCTTACCGGAGAATACGATGTACAAAACTATTTATCGAACAATGAGCATGATCATGGTACTTACCCTTACTCTTGGAAGCCATGTGGATGTACGCGCCTTAACAGTATCTGCAGCGCCCAAAACTGTATATGTCAGCCCAACAGGTAGTGATACAAACTCAGGTTCAGCCACAGCGCCATACAAAACTCTCAGTAAAGGTACTTCAGTTCTGGCTGCGGGGGATACCCTGGTTGTCAACGGAACTTTTAGCCAACCATTAACCGTCTCAAAATCTGGTACAGCCGCAACTCCAATCAATATTATCGGTAAATCTGCCGTATTGAACATGGGCGGTACTCAACAAAACGGAATTAAGGTAACCGGAAGCTATGTCAATATCTCGGGATTTGAAGTGACACGCACCCTGTCGCATGCCGTCCTGATTAGCGGAAAACATGTCAAGTTTGAAAATTCATCTGTTCATCATAGCGTGCTTGAAAACGGCTCAGGAGTTTGCCCTGGAACAGGTTCCTGGGGAAGCGCCGTCAAGGTCATGCTCGGCGCTGATGATGTGATTGTGCGTGGTAATACAGTCTATGAAAATTGCGGAGAAGGAATTGGGATTACCCGCGGATTGAATATCCTGGTTGAAAACAACATCGTCCGCGATAACTTCAGCGTCAACATTTATCTTGATAACTCGCCCTATTCATCTGCCCGAAATAACAGTGTCGCTTGCACAGGCATTTATCTTCGCAATGGACAGCGTCCCAGTGGAATTGTCCTGGCTGAAGAGCTATACACGGGCTGGGGAGCACAACGTCACGATAATAGCGTTTTGAGCAATTCGGTGACTGGTTGCTATGACGGGATCGCGTCATGGGTTCCAGAAGTCACTGGTGGCAAATTAATCAATGCGGTCGTTTCTGGTAACACCGTTACCGGCGGTACTCGCAGAAGTATTGCAATTTCGTCAATCAATCAGAATGTGTTGATTGAGAATAACAATACTTTTGCAGATATTTCGATTACTTCCCCGGCGGGCATCACTTTGAATAATAATATTGTGATTGGAACCGCACTGACAACGGCGACAGCCAGCCCGGCAGCGCCCACTGCTCTGCCCACTTCCATTCCTCCCACAGCT
Organism: uncultured Anaerolineae bacterium; assembly: GCA_903838415.1. Lineage (GTDB taxonomy): Bacteria > Chloroflexota > Anaerolineae > Anaerolineales > Villigracilaceae > UBA5195. Next base: position 5,839 of record CAILYI010000239.1, read on the forward strand.
ACCCCAACTGCGGCTCCGGTACAACCCACAGCGACTTCCATCCCGTCCACCCCAACAACCGCACCAACCGCCACTGCCGTTCCTCCGACAGCCACATCAACAGCGGCGCCTGTCCAGCCTTCGCCCATCCCGCCAACAGCTACCGCGCAGACAATCAGCCAGCCAAGCGCAGAAACCTACTTTGACGATATAAGCGCTGGATTTGTGTACAGTGGAAACTGGCAAGATGTACAAGATCAACAAGCTTATAACGGTTCGTACAAGACCGTAGCCGATACAGGCGCATCGGTGACGACAGATTTCACCGGTCAATCCTTCAGCATCCTCTATACGGATGGGCCAATCTATCGAAGAATGTCCGTTTATGTGGATGGCACCCTGGTGGATACGATCACTCGCGCGACGACGGTCACCAAACTCCAACAACGCTGGGACTACCCCGGACAATTAAACCCCGGCACGCATAATATTAAGCTGGTCTTTGCCAACGGAAATGGCACATTTGATGCCGTGATCGTCCGGTAGAAACCGACATTGGTTTGAATAAAAACAATGGCGCACATTTCTTCTGTGCGCCATTGTTTTTATTCAGCTTCCACAATAAAACCATCAGCAAGCGGAAAGCTGTTTCAGGGTTTGTGAAAACTTATCCCCGTTGTTTGCGTATGTAGTTTTTAGAGGAACCATCCTATGTCAGAAACTAAATTCCATACTGAAGAATTTTCCGTAAATGGCGAAGAAATTCTCGCCAAAGTGAAGCAACTCATTCGTGAGGGAAACATCCGGCGCGTCATCATCAAGGATAAAACCGGACGGATTCTGGTCGAATTTCCACTCACAGTTGGCGTGGTCGGCGCGGCGCTGGCGCCGGTACTGGTCGCGATCGGCGCGGTAGCCGCTCTTCTGAGCGAAGCCACCATTGTTGTAGAAAAAGTTGACGAGTAGTCTCAACTGTCAGACTGCAGAATCTGAATAGTCTTTCGTTTAAAAGACAAGAGCCGGGGTCTCCGGCTCTTGTCTTTTATTCTCCAAACTGAACGTCAACGCTCATGCCAGCCCGCAAGCCTTCTGGCGGAGAATCTAATTCAATGGTGGTTTTATAAACGACATCCCCACCCAGAGTATTGGCAACCGGCGAAATAGAACTCACCCGACCGGTCATGGTGGTGTTTAATGCTTTGATGGAAATAGAGACAGCCTGTCCAACCGAAACCCTAGGGACATCCCGCTCGCTCAAGTCAGTAGTCTCGACATGCAGGTGATTGACATCGCTGATGACGAATAATATTTCGCCGGGCGAAACCATTTCGCCAGCAACCCCATTGACCGAAACGATTGTCCCGGAGATGGGCGAGACGAGGCGGCTGTGAGCCAGCTTCTCCTGAGACACCGCCAGCGAGCTCTTGGCGGCTTCTAGACGGGCTAAATTGCTGCCGGTAGCTTCGGGTGGAACTGGTTCACCTTTCAGGATTGCCAGATACCACTCCGCTTCTTGTAGCGCGGCTTTGGCGGCATCCAGGGTGGCGCGCGCCATGGCGGCATCGATGTCGTCGGGTTTGCCCGTATACCAGTTGTATTTGGCTATCAAAGCATTCAGCTTGAGTTGGGCACTGGTCATCGCCACCAAGGCCAGGGATTTTTTGGTATCCCCATCAGGCTGCCTGGCAACAAGCCGGTAAGAATCGCTGGCTCTGGCGAGAGCCTGTTTAGCCAGGTCGATTTCGCCTTGTGTATTATCAATCAATGTGTCCGAGGCGCGCGGGAAAAACAATCCATCCGCTTTATCCTGCGCGTCATTCAACGTCTTTTGCGCAGCGGCTACAACCTGCGCGGCCGCGGCCGCGGCCGCCGGGGATGTCAATTCTTTGAGATTACGATCAGCCTGGTCAACTTCCATTTGGATGGAGGCATTATCCAGTTCAGCGAGCACCTGCCCGGCCTTGACCTGGTCTCCCTCGGCGAAATTAACCACTTTCAGGATGCCACCAAGCGTAAAAGCCATCTGGGCTTCTCTGGCTGGTAAAACAGTTCCCGAAGCCGCCGCCCCTCCGCCGCCGCCCGAGCTCATGGCCGACTGAGGTGTGTTTTGTACTTGATTACCATCTGCCAAGACCACTGTCGGTAACGCAGTTGGTTTTGAGGCTGAGCTACATGCGGTCAGGGCTAAACTTAATAGGAAAAACAATGGAATCTTAAGCTTCATCGGTCGCTCCAGGGTAACATCACACTCAATTTACTCATTCACAATAAGACCATCACGCAGCGTGACAACTCGTCGGGCAAATTTGATCACACGCGGGTCGTGAGTGGCAAAGACGAAAGTGACACCGGTTTCTTTATTCAAGCGAGTCATAATTTCCATGACCTGCTCTCCATTGGCCGTGTCAAGATTGGCAGTCGGTTCATCGGCCAGGATCAGCGCGGGTTTGGGCGCCAGGGCGCGGGCGATGGCAACACGCTGCTGCTGTCCGCCGCTCATCTGGTCGGGGCGGTTGTTGGCGCGATCAGCCAGGCCAACAGCCTGGAGCAACTCTTCCACGCGGGATTTGCGCTCGGCGGGGCCTTGTCCATTGAGTAACAGCGGCATTTCGATGTTTTCGTAGGCGCTCAAGGTTGGGATCAGCGCAAAGAATTGGAAGATGAAACCGATGTGGCCTTTGCGCATGTCGGCGCGCTGGTTGCGGTTGAGGGCAGTGACATCCTTCCCATCCACGAAGACGCGACCGGTGGTGGGCTGGTCGAGGCAGCCAATCATTTGCAGCAGGGTGGTCTTTCCAGAGCCGGAAGGCCCGACCAGGGCGGTAAATTCTCCATTTTCGATGGTCAGGTTGACACCGCGCAGGGCGTTCGTTTCTACCTGTCCGACTTTGTAGACACGGGTGATGTTTTCGATTTTTACGACTTCCATGAGATTTTCTCCTGCCCCCCTCGCTCCCCCCATTTTTGGCGAAGTTCAGCCAAAATGGGGGGAGCGAGGGGGGTGTGTTATTTTTCAGCCCGCAGCGCGGCAACCGGTTCCATGCGAGAGGCCGTGATTGCTGGGTAAAGTCCAGATAGGATCGTGACCACAAAAGTCATGATAGCCACATTGACGGTGTTATCGAGTGTCAATTTGGCACGAATGGTATCGGTGACCATTATGCCGGTCAGTCCCATGTTGCCAACGTAGAATCCGTTAATGTTGAACAGGTAAATCGCCAGCAAACCAAGCAGCAAGCCCATAATTACGCCACCGACCGCCAACATGGATGATTCGGCCAGGAACAGGCCCAAAATCCGGCTGCCGCGCATGCCGATGGCAGAGAGAATGCCAATCTCGCGCGTGCGTTCGTAGACCGACATGATCAGCGTGTTGATGATGACCGAAGCGGTGATGGCCAGGATGATCATGTAAAAGATCCCAATGTAACTTTGGGCCATGGCCTCCCACTCCACAAACAGGGCATTCAAATCTTTCCATGTCTTGATTTGCAGGTTCGCGGGAACAGTGAGCGCAGGCACAACAATATCAGTCAGCGAAGTATCGTTGAGCAGGACAAAAATCGTACTGGCGTGATTCTCGGTCTTTGTAAGCGCCTGGGCTTTGGCCAACGGCAGGAAAATCGTGGCGCTGTCGAAACCATAAGTGTTGGTGGTATAGATGCCCTTCACGATAAAGGTCTGTTCTTGCACATTGCCATCCGCGGTATTGAGCGAAAGGCTGACGTTATCACCGACTTTCAAATTCAATTTCTCCGCCATCGGTTTGCCGATCAAAACTGCATCGTGATCATCGGGGCTGAGATAATTTCCGCTGATCAGGCCCTCGCGGTATGGATCGCTGGCAAGTGACAGTGGGTCAATCCCGGTGATTCTCGCACCCGCAGATTGGGACCCGGACGATAGGAATCCGCTGGCGTACAGACGCGGGGTGGCGGCTTTGACCTGGTCGAACGCGGCAATCTGACTGGCAACCTTATCCGGGTCGGCAACCAAATCTTCCCATTTGAGACTCGATTTGTTTTCGTTATACGTCGCAGCGCGGATTTGAATATGTCCGCTTGAAAGCTGAATGGCAGATTCGATGGCGCTGCCCATCTCCCCTGCAATGACAGATGACATTAACATCAGCAGCGCAAGTCCAATGCCCACCGCCAACGCAGAAAAGAAGCTGCGGCGACGGTTACGGCCTAAATCACGAAAAGCCATTGTTAAAATTAGCATCATGGCTACCTCATACAAAATGCAGGGCTTCGGCAGGTTCGCGTTGCCCGGCTTCATAGGCGGGAATCAGTGCCGCCAATGCAGAAACTATCAGGATTGTGGAGGCGCGCATAAACAATTTCTCGATACCCCAGGTGGGATAAGCGCGGCTTTGTATCAACGCCATATAACTAGCGGCGCTCGACAAATTTCCGAAGTCCAGGCCAACTTTCATCAAGTAACCATTGATTGCCAGCCCAAAGACAATGCCCACCGCGATGCCGACCAGCCCGATCATAATTCCCTCCAGCACAAACAACAGGGAAATTTGAAGTGGTTTGAGTCCCATTGCGCCGAGCACGCCGATCTCGCGTGTGCGTTCATAAACCGCCATCAGCAAAAGATTGAGAATCCCAACACCTGCGATGGCGATGATGATAACGCTGAAGATGTTCATCACGCCACTTTTGGTGTTGATCGCGGAGGCCAGGTCGGGATAGTTCGCTTCGAATGATTCGATTTCATAGCCGGACGGCAGGGCGGACTTCATGCTTTTGATGACATCGTTTTCCTGACCAAGATGCTGGAGAAAGACTGCCACCTCAGTGGAACCCGTCACACCGTACAGCGCTTGCGCTTCGCCAAGCGAGATGTAAACACTTTGTTTCTCGATATCGGCCATACCAAGATCGAAAATCCCAACGACAGTCATCGAGCGCTGACGCATCTGCTCATGCTGTGAGCTGCCCACCATCGTGATCCGATCGCCTAAATTGACGCCCATCGCATCTGCCAGGCCTTTACCAATCAGGATACTGTCCAGATCATCGCTGGCAAGATTGCGCCCTTCTTTAACACTCTGCCCGATGACATTCACCTTGAACTCATTTTCAGGCTCGACACCGGTAATTTCCACCGCAAACGCACCCTCGCGACTAGTGACCAGTCCGCCAGTGGTGATGCGCTGCGTGGCTGCCAATGTCATGGGGTTGGCCTTGGCAGCTTTAATCACCGCCTGCGGATCCGAGAGCGGCAAAAGCGGATTTGAGCTCGCCTCGGCGCGATAGCCTTGCGAGTGAACTTGAATGTTACCTCCCAACACCTTCACGGCATTGCCGTAAATGGCATCGGTGAAGCCGTTCATCAAACCATCGTAAAATATCATCAATGCCAATGTCAATGACATGGCCAGGACGATGATGACCGTGCGGCGTTTATGCCGCCAGATGTTACGCCATGCCAGGCGCAGATAAAAGATCATTGTTACTCCTTTAAGAAATCGCTCGTACCAGAACTTTTAGTTTGGTGTAAAGCTCGGTGTTACTCAACCCAAACTCGGATTGAATCAGCATCCATTAACTCGATCGAACCGGTGGATGCGCCCAAAACACGCTCCAGCGCATCCCTATAAGCTGAAACAGCTCCATCCATAATGCGAAACTTCTCATCGGTGCTCAGCAGCGTGGCGTCTTTTTCGTGCCCCAGAATCACTTCGCCGAACTTATCTCCCAGCGCGGTAATCAAATGCAGGCTGATTTCGGTGGCCTGATCCGGAAATTCCGTCGAAAGCGTACCTTCGGCAATGCCCTGCCGGACCACGCGCGCAAAGGATGGCGCAACCCATTTGAGCATTTTGGCGAACACTTTCTGGCGGATGATGGCGTTATCATCCGAATACCAGACCCGCAGCAGCGCCAGCATAAAATCTTTTTGGCTGGCCTTCCATTGCAGGGCGCCGCTGAAATAATTCTTGAGCTTTTCCAGCGCCGTCAGTGATGGATAATCCATCACTGGAAGAAAACGCGCGGTGGCTTCTTCGCCAATTCGGTCGATCAGCGCTTCGAGCAGGGCGGGCTTGGAGTCGAAATAGTGGTAAAAAGCCCCCTTCGAGATTTTCAACGCATCCAGGATATCCTGAATGGACATCTGCTCGTAACCCTTGGTGTACACCAGCTGACGGGCCACATCCAAAATTTCATTGCGCCGGGCAGTATAATCTTCTTCTTTGACGATTCTTGCCATATTCCTGCTCTTTCATAAACCGACTGTCGGTTTATTTATCAAAGAAAATTATATGACTCTTGCGGATAAATGTCAATAATTCTAATAGTTTGATCCGATCCCCTATTTCGTTTTTGCGCAATGCCACCGGTTGATTAATCAAATAATAGGTTTCGTGGTACCAGGGGGTATGCACTACGGTGACAGTTTGGCGCGCCAGTTCGCGTCCATCGGTATAAACCACCACCAGGTCGAATGCTTTTGAAACCAGGCCGGTTGGTGGCGTGGCCGCCGAATAGGCGTCAATTTCCGCCTTCAGCCCGATAAAATCGAAGATTGCTTGGGGGATAATTGCAGCTTGATCGGTGTTCCGTGTTCCAGTCGGAAATTATTCCAGCCGCCCAGATGCTCACGGGTTTGATCAGCTTTTTCAGCATACACATCCACTGCGCCGCCAAAATCTGAACCAGCGTAATTAGGGGCATCGATGGTAATCGTGAAAGGCGGCAGGCTGGGACTGGTTCCGTCAGCATAACGCAGCCCCTCGGCCACCTCGTAAACCGGTTTTCCAATACCGGCGTAAGTAAATGTGAACGTTGGCTGACAATTTGCAAACAGATTGCACGGGATTTCAATCTTCAAATACGCCAGAGTGGCGGCAAGCGCCGCCAGAATTCCGCCCAGGACCGCCCAAGGTGATTTTGTCTCTGTGTTTTTGGGTGACATAAGCCCCTCCGCTTATGAAGTAAAATCTACCATCCATCCGGCTTTTTGATCATGCCTTTAGGATAGTATACAACATCTGTAAACTGACAGGCTTCCAAAACCCCAGCGCGCAACTGCCGGACGGTTGAAGCCGCCTTTGCCAAGGATTTACTGGTCACGTTCCGGTCGGGATTGATGACCACAATTTCAAAGCCTAAATTTTCCCGCACGTAGCGGATTGGCATGGTCAAATCCGAGTCGTTGGTCAGGACAATCGCCGCTTCATAGCGTTTCTCAAAGCCATTAATCAACAGATGTGAGGCCAGGTTGACATCCGAGCCTTTCTCCTCAGTTTTTAGCACCAGGACGGTTGGATGCTGGTCATCAACTCGGTGAGAATTGGCGGTTTCGCCTTCAATTTTTGAGATAGTGACGGTTTGGGTAGGGTCAGGAGCCAGGCGCATGTAGGCCTCGCGCGTCATGAATTTCCCCGGAATAATTTCACAGCCGATGGTGCGCAAGGCTCGCAAATAGGTTTGCTGACGAATGGGTTTATCCAGTTCTTCTTTGCCACTCACTGGCGCAGTGAAATATTTGATGGTTTCGATGGAATACTCTGGCACCAGCATTTCACACATCTGGCGCAGGTAAGACATTTATATGGCGTGCCTTAGACGGCCCGGTAGTAAAGATTGAACCCATCGATGTAGACAAACGCTTTTTTCACGCAGCCCCTCCTGTAAAAAAGCAGAAGCCACTCCCAAGGGGAGTGACTTCGCGGCCTGCCCTCGTAAGGACAGGGGGGGGTAACTTCATCATAAGCCAAAACGCCATGACAGTCAATAGAACCATTTTCGCGTGGAGTTTCACCATCTTCTCTTCAACATCCTCGCCTCGCTCAGCAAATCCTGCATCAGGGATTTCCCTGTGGAACAATTTTCTCGGCGAGTAAATAAACTCGTGAACCGGGCTGGTTCGGCCAGCGCAGTTCAGGATTTTGATCAGCAGCGCGTCCGTTCAGAATGGCGGTTTGCGCGCGCGGGGCAAAATAAGCTATCTGCGGGTTGGCTTTATTGTAGCTGCCAAGCAGGTGCAGCAATTCAAGCTCAACGCGCGTCCGCTCCCCAGTTTTTCGATTTTCCAAAAACTCGGCTAAAACTTCTGCCGGGTATGAGGCTAACTCACGAACATGCAGAAGCAACCAAATTTCAAAAGCCGGATTACTGACGGCCAGGTGATATTGCTTTTGAAAACATGCTTGCGCCACAAAAGCCAATTTTTCCCGCCAGCGATCCACGTCAATCACCAGCCACAACTGGTCGTAACCTTTACGTAGATGATACTCAGCGCGGAAATGATCCAAATCCAAGATAACCTTTTCTGGATCAGAACCTTCCAGCCAGCGATCCAAAACTTCAACATGTACCCGAGGGTTTTGGTAATGCTTTTTCAAACCTTCAAAATAGATTTTCTCGGTTTTTTCGCCCTCGGCGGCAATGATGATCAATCGGGCGTCTCGCAGCCCGCTTTTACGTTGAAAGTCACGTTTGCCAGGCATAGATAGTTACTACCCCAACACTGAATTCGGCTGCGTGATGAAGGGAATGGCTCCAAACCTGCCCAGCATATACCCTTTACGAACATCTTTATCATAGCGAGGCGAAAACTCCTCTAGAGAATAAACAGATGAACTGCCACGCGAATCCTTTTCCACAAACCAGACTTCGTCACGCCGCACCAGGTCCAGGTCGAGCAGGTTGGCTTCATGGGTGGTCACGATCAGTTGTTTTTGATTATCTGCCTGCAAGAAAGTCGAGATAAATTCATAACTCAAACTCGGGTGCAGGCTGCGATCCAATTCATCAATGATCACCACCGAGTTTCGTCCTTCGCCAGGATACAACATCGGGATCAAATCCAGCAGCCGCAAGGTACCATCTGACTCTTCATCCATCTCGAACAAAATATCTGAACCGCAGGTCTCATCGCGATGTCGGAGCAACAGTTTGTATATTTTCAACTGCTCGGCTTCTTTTTTGGCAAAATAGCGCTGCCCATCCGGCCGCACCACGGAAGAGCCGTGGCCATCTTCTAGGTTTTTTTCCAACGCAGCGAGCAATTCCTTGGGTAACTCACCCGCTGGCTCGCCAACCGGTTGCAGGGCATAACCGCAGATGCCGGTGCTAAAGCGCTGGAGGTATTCAACTAGCGAATCGCTGAACTTGCCCGCGCTGCCAGAACCGATGGGCGCCAGCGAATGGAAAGAGGTCGGATAAATAATCACCAGCGCTTTCTCAAACCACTCATAAACATCGGAAAAGTGCTTGATATTGCGCTCGGTGCTTTCACGCAAAAACAAGCGATTGGGCGGTGTGCCCAGCGCCACTAAGTCGAATAAATCTCTTTCCTTCTTGCTAGCTTTGACGTCAAAAGTGATGGTATTAACTTCATCCACAGAAGTGACGCGATGAAAAAGGATTTTTTCAGAAGCCGGGCGAATTTCATGCAGCCATTCTTCATGGACGCGTTTGCTGTCCAATGCGAAACCATAGGCGTACAACTTACCATTTTGCTGGATTTCAAACTCAAACCGCGATGGTTCAGCGCTGCGCACCGCATCCAACTTGAAAGGTTTGCGCGGGATAGCGGCCTTGGCGCGCACACCCTCGACCACCATCTCACGAGCAAAATCAATGGCTTTGACCAGGTTCGACTTGCCCGAGGCATTCGCCCCGTAAATCAGCGCCGTGCGCAGCAGGTCGACCCCTGGGCGGCCAGCCGAGCGCAGTACCTGCTCGGGGTGCTGCTGCACCTTGCCAGCCACCATAGAAAACTCAACTTCTTCCTTGAAGGACAAGAAGTTTTGGACGCGAAAGCGGATTAGCATGGCGTTTCTCCTTAGCTTAGAGAGAAATTATCTCTTTAATTCTTTATTTTTAGTATATCATCCTTTGAAAATATTATCAACAAGAGATTTTTTCACAAGAAAGATCCGACCATGAAAACCAGCGTGAGACAGATGCACATATCTTTAGGTATCACGTTTTGCGCAGTTTCGCTTCAATAGCCGGGGCAGCGGGGCAGGTTCTACAATCGCCTGTGTGACTCAATTTCCATCAGCCAGCGCGCCAGTTCGGGGGTGATGCTATATTTGGGTTGCCAGGGTGTGCTCATTATTGGCCGATTTCGCTCATTCGATTGCCGATAATATGTCTTTGTAAGGGCGGTTGTACGACGCGGAAAGGCCGAAACACAGCGTACAATGTTGAAATGAAGGGGGTGCAACGCCAAAAAATATTGTCGGATAAAATTAAGACATCTTGCACTACTGCCGGATGTCTTTTTCATGCTAAACTAAATCATTATTCGAGGGAGCTGTAGAGCTTTTATGCCAACTATCCAACCCTCCAACTTCATTTTTCTCGACCAACGCGATGAGCAGCTTGCGCGGTTGAGCAGGCTTGCCGAAAAATACTTAGCAGATGACCCCAACACCTGCTTGATCAAGCTGCGTCAGTTTGGGGAACTTCTGGCGCAGACGGTGGCGGCACGGATGGGGTTGTATAGGTTTGAAGGCGAGACGCAGTACGATTTACTGCGGCGCTTGCAAGAAGAAGGTGTTATCTCGCGCGAGATTTACCTGTTATTCGGCGAAATCCGCCGGGCGGGGAATGAGGCCAATCACGAGATTGGCGGTGACCAGGCGCGAGCGCTGAATTCGCTTAAGATCGCCTGGCAGTTAGGGATTTGGTTCGAGCGCACATTTTTCAAACCGGAATTTATTACAACTGAATTTATCCAGCCTGTTGCCTCGCGCGAGGAGGCTGCTGACCTACGCTTCGAACTGGAACGCCTGGCTGCCGAAACGGCACAAGCCAAGGCTGCCCTGGCACAACAGCAAGCCGAAGCCGGGCACAAACGTGCGAGCACCATCCAAAAATACCGCGCGGCGGCACAGAATGCCAGTCAGTTGATCCACTTGGATGAACCGGCCACCCGCCAGTTGATTGATGCGCAGTTGCGCCAGGCAGGCTGGGAAGCGGATACGGTCAACCTGCGCCACGGCAATGGGTCGCGCCCGCAGAAGGGCAGAAACCTGGCAATTGCCGAGTGGCCAACCGCCAGCGGACCGGCAGACTATGTCCTGTTCATCGGGTTGATGCCGATCGCGGTGGTGGAAGCTAAGCGCAAGAACATCGATGTTTCCACGAATTTGCAGCAGGCCAAACGCTACACTTGAGGTTCGCTCAAATTTTGACGAGAAAATGAAAATGAGATAAGCTATGTGAGTGAGCGAAAAACCGAAAGTAACCACAGAACGAGTAGATGACA
>CAILYI010000240.1 GCA_903838415.1 uncultured Anaerolineae bacterium
CAACCACTCGTATATTCAGTTGTTAAGGGCTCACCACACTGGGGACAATTCTCCCACTCACATTTATACACAATTCTCTTTTCCGGGTACAATTCTTGATGGGTTCTCATGGCTATTCCTCTTTTCCTCAAAATCGAGTTTTCCATGGAACCCCTTTTTATTCAAGTCGATAGCAACTTATGCGGTACTGCGTTTTATATTTTTCATCAAGATATCCTCGGAGAAAGTCGGAGTAATTATCACATTTATTCAAGAACCGGTGGCGTTGGGAGAATCTGATAAGTTGGGAAGACGGCACTGGGTTTGATCGAAAGGGAAATCCGCTTTTAGCCCCTCGCTGCCTTCCTGAAGTGCCCAAGACCGACTGCTTCTTCGATGCCCCAACTCCACAGCCTCTGGGGGGTGATAAGCATTATTTTGCGGCCGTCTTTTTCGATGATCTCAGCTTTGCCGTGGATTTTGATTCCGCGCGGCATCCATGGATTCACTGAAGCCAGATCATCAAGAACCAGAGCCACCAAATCGTTTCCAGATTGGACATTCTTGTATTTCAAGGTCTTCGGGATATCAAACCCTGAAATCAAAAAGCGGTCGCCATCAAATTGAAAAACCAGAGGGGCAACATCCGGCTGAAGCGACTTTGAAACAGTCGCCAGTCGAAGGATATGTTGCGATTTAATATATGCAATTTCCTTTTCGGTAAACATCCCATTCTCCATAAAACAGCTGGCATGAGGCTTGCGATTATCGCAGAATCTCCAAATAAGTGACGGCAATTGCAATTGCCATAATTATGAATGCCGGGAAACCATCTGCCAATTTGCTCTTCACCATGATGTGTGAAACCACGGCTCCTAAAAAATAGAGAGCGAGGCAGACCGCGGATAGTATGCCAAGCGGCTGCATCCATATCCCGAGAACAAGACCCAACGTGCCAAGCACCTCCAAAGCGCCCAGGACTGGGATCAGCGCAGGTTTTACACCCACATGCGCCATCGATTCCATGATTTGATGAACTTTCATAAATTTGGTGATGGCAGAGCCGGTGGCGGCAAACCCGAGCAGTGATGCAAGAACAATCAATGTTGTGTTCATTTCTTATTTTTTCCTAAAAAAGGCAGACCAAAGGGTGTAATCAGGCAGGCCAAAAACCAGATAATCGGTCCGCCCAAGCTTGCGGCACCGAATTCGATGATGCCTGAGGTTACCAGCGCGAACAAAAAGGTTAGGTCGCAAAGGCCGATGATGAAGAGTCCCAGGAAGTAACCAGTCCAGGATTTTTGGGTCCAAATCATCCATGCCACCACCAGGCCCAATACCCCATACCCGGCCACATCAATGGTGAAATTCAGGAGCAATTGCGCCTGGGCATGGGCTGTAATAGCGTCGGTTGTGTGCTGAAACGCGGCGCGCGGCGCATTGACGCCCCCAATCACGAGGTTCCACAATCCAGGTGCGCCGCTCGTCAGATACTGATGCACACCTTCATATCCCACCCAGATGTGCAATATTCCCCAAAGTGCAAACAAGGCAGCGCCTATCTTCGCGGCTATCTCCAAAACGGTGCTTTCTTTTTTCTTTTCCATTTGACTCTCCATTGTTGATATGATATTATACGTTTGTCGTTAATCCAACGTGTGTCGTCTAATTTACTCTTTTAATTCAGGCAGGTCAATCACCAATAAATTGATTATGGTGGATAAACGACAATGGAGAAAAAATGTTGGTTATTGAAGAAAAGCTTGACCGGCGCATCAAACGAACACGAACCGCCATCCTGGAAGCATTCCAGGATCTTCTTGCTGAGAAAATGTTTGAAAACATCTCGGTGCAGGATCTAACCGAGCGGGCAGACATTAACCGTGGGACGTTTTATGCTCATTTTGAGGATAAATATGCCTTGTTGGATTATTGGATTGGCCAATTGGTGCGGCAGGAAATTGAAAAACGCACCCTGAATTGCGATTTCTATACCCCCGATAATTTGCGGAGCTTAATTTCCATGGTTTGTGAATTGCTCTCCTGCACGCGTAGCGACTGCCTGCAGCCTCAGCCACAATTTGAAAGCCTGGTGGAAGGACCTTTCAAGAAACAGGTTTTTGAGCTGTTATCACATTGGTTGGAACAATCAAAGTCAGAATTGTCAACTGAAATCCCCGCTACTGTGGCAACCTGGGCGATCTATGGGTTGGCATCACAGTACACCCATAACAAGAATCGTCCCAATCTCGAAAAATTCGTGGATGATGCGCTTCCCTTTGTTGCTATCAATCTGGAAAAGTTTGCCTGACAATTATGGCTTGATCTCACAACAAGTTGTGAGTACCAGTGTTCTCGATCCAGTACCCTCTCAACGCCCAAACACACATATATATAACGTGCAGCCTTGGGGGCACAATTCTTAAGGCATATATTTTGCCACTCGATTATTTCCAAGCAAAAAGCCCAAGTCATGACCTGGGCTTTTTGCTTGGAAATTTCGTAATTTCTAGATTACTGGCGAGTATTCTGCCTGCTGGCAGGGCGAATTGTAAACACAAATATCTTGCAATATGTGCTTATTTTGCGCTGGCTGTTTCCTGTAATTTTGTTAATTTGATGACTAGTTTCAATGCCTCATTTACAGCCTTTTCATTTGGAAATGCTTTTGCAACATCTGGTTCCAATAACACCAAGTTCGTTCCTGAATTGTACCGAGTGGCATATTTGCCGCGCATCCCATCTTTTAGCAAGGATTTCATATCGTACTCTGGACGTAATTCATCATTAAGTTCAGTTTGCTTCTTCATATTCTTTTCGCTCCGTTTTGGTTAATTCACGAGCGCTAATGATTCGTATGTTTTCGCCACGGTCCGTGTGGGCTACCATCAATAATCTGTGCAGGTTCGACCAGCCGATTGTGATATAGCGGTCTTCTTGATCAGAATGGTCTGGATCTGGAACGGTAATGGAGAGTTCGTCTCCGAATACCGTGCCTGCTTCGGCGAAGGATACACCGTGCTTTCGCAAATTGGTTGCAGATTTATGACCATCCCATTCAAAGACCATTATGATTGTCCTTGTTAGAATTATAGCACTTTATCGATGTTCATTTTTGCAAACTTACTGCACCCTCTCACAGATGACTCTCCCTTTGATACGTACCCCCCTTGGGGGCACATTATAGTTGTGTGTTTCAGAAGTGAGATGGTGATTCTTCCATCTCACTTCTTGATTCCCTGCTTGGTAGTGTATTTGTTTTCGATGCAAATTGAAAGCAATATTTGTGGTAAAAAAGTTGAAAGTGTTGTATAATCTTTGTAGCGCATATTGCTACAAAGGAGGCAGGCATGGAATTTATCCCCTATCGATTTTTGCGAAATGAACCCACCGCCCTGCGTAAAAAGCTGGAAGATCAGGGCGAATTGGTGCTCACGGTGGATGGCAAGCCTTTTGCCGTGATGATTGATCTGGCTGGCGGTGAGAACATGGATGACATTCTGCTAATGGTTTCTCGCTTGCGAGCGCAAATGGCTGCGCGTGCTATTCGCAGCCAGGCCCGGCGTGATGGACTGGACAAGCTGAGCGAAGAACAAGTTGAAGCGCTGATCCAGAAGACTCGCGCGGAGCGTAAGCACTGATGTTGGTCGTACTGGATACGAATGTGGTGGTCAGCGGTCTGATGAACGAAACAGGCAAGCCAGGCAGGATCATTGACCTGGCTTTGGAAAACCGTTTTCAAGTTGCTTATGATGATCGGATTCTGAGTGAATATGAAGATGTGTTGGCAAGGCCTGAACTACATATTCGACCGGCGCGCGCCAGGGCGGTTATCGCGCATATTGAGTTGACCGGGCAACAGATTGATGCTATTGCCTTATCACCCGGTGATTTTCAGGACCCTGATGATTTGCCATTTGCAGAGGTGTTTATTACCGCTACGGCGCATGCTCTGGTGACAGGTAACTTGCGTCATTTTTCGCCCCTGGTTGAGAAGGGTTTGGCGATCTGCTCTCCTGCCCAGTTTCTTGAGCGGTTTTTTCCGTAAGATCTTGAGCACAAGAAGCGTTTTCGTTCCAACACCCTCTCAACGCCCAAACACACATATATAACGTGCAGCCTTGGGGGCACAAAAAATCCGCCGTGAAATGGCGGGTTTTTGATTCATGGCGATGGGGTATAATTTATTCATGCTTACGACTCATATCAGCCTTCATCAACAAGAAATTACTGCGTTCTGCCATCGCTGGCGGGTGGTTGAGTTGGCTTTATTTGGTTCGGTTTTGCGTGATGATTTTTCTCCGAAAAGCGATGTTATTGGTCACATTTGCCCAAAATGCAGAAATCAGTCTGTTTGATATGGCGCAGATGCAAATTGAATTGCAGGGTATTTTCAGCCGCCCGGTGGACATTCTAGAAAAAGATGCTTTGCGCAATCCCTACCGTAAGCGCGAGATTCTCAATACGGCTCAGGTGGTGTATGCGGCCTGAGCAACGTGACCTGGCTTATTTATGGGATATGCGGGAGGAGGCC
>CAILYI010000241.1 GCA_903838415.1 uncultured Anaerolineae bacterium
AGAAATCGCTCACAAATCCTGTTGAGAAAAAACAGAAATAATATGATGCATTTATATTGCTGCTTGTTGGGTGATTTATCAATCCAAAATGAATAATTTTCAAATTGTATTCTACAAATGTGACCATATTATGACAAAGACATCATATACTTTGCCTAAAATTTATCGCATTCAAATGATTGGCCAGTGAGAGTGTTCAAAATTGTTAGGCTGTACTATAATTTATCTGCGTAAATTCAATTTACTTGTTGCTGTCATGGATTGACGCAGATGTACAAAATAATAAATGTTTCTCTTATCTCATGATATCAATTCACGCCAAAGCTCAGTTCCACTCCAAGTCTCGGAAATGGGAGAACTTGTGTTGAACCAGTTATGCCTCGCCTTGGAATCAGTCAAAAACAAAGATTTGGCGCTTGCCCGTAGCGTTATCAACCGTGAACGGGTGGTCGACGACATGGATACCTCCGCTGACACTGTAATATGTGCCATCCTAGCCAGACGCTGCCCGAAGGGACGCGATCTGCGCACTTTGTTGTCTACCTTAAAAATAGTACACAACTTGGAGAAGATCGGCGATGGGGCCGTGAAACTAGCGAATTTCGTGGATTTCATGCACTCCCATGAGGACAGTGTTGCCTGCAACTTCCCGCTGGACGACATTCTCCGGCTAGGAGGTGTTTCCATCGAAATTGCGCAGTCGGCTTTGGAGGTTTTTGAGCGATTAGATGGCGAACAGGCAAGGCAGTTCGGCAAAATCCACCTGAATTTGGATCAGCAGTTCCAGCATGGGCTGCATCATTTGATGGCTTTCCTGCAAACGGAAAAAACCAATGTAAGCAACGCGGTCAGCCAAGTGCTAATGATGAAGGCGCTTGAACGGATCGGCGAAAACGCTCGGAGCATCGCGGAATTGGTGGTTTTCCAGCTAGAAGGCGAGGAACCCCGGCATCACACTCCTGATATGGCCCAGGATTTTCCGCTTGAGGAATAGTCATTATCGGAAACTGTTTTTCATACTCAATAGCTGACAACATGACAGTCCGTCAATAACTGTGGTTTCGGCAGTGGCTCCTGTAATTGTGCAGCCCACAGGCCAGTTCCATGGCGACATCGTCGTATCCTGCCTTGGTGTTCCTTAACACATCCTTGACGACGCGACACCGTTTTATCCCCGATATAATGTGTTAAATTACCACACGGATGCTCGATATGTGGCGGTTGTTCTCCCTGTCTTCGTCCGACAGCTTGCCGTTGCGCGGCTTCTTCTTCGGTTGGTGGACGGTGACATTCGGCAGTTCATGGCCCTGGTAGGCGGTGTCCCGATAGAGGTCCGTACCGTCCGGGAATGTCGTCCCCTCTTCGTCGCAGATCTTCTTGTCGTGCTTCTTGCCCTCGTGGGTCGCGCCCAAGTACTTGACCAGCCGGTCTTCCAAGCCGCCGACCACGCTGTTTTTCAACGTGTGGCATTTTTTTTACCGCTGTAGTGCAGGCGCTGCCCGAGGTCGTCGATGGGGCGGTTGATGCGCCTTTCCGTCCCGTCAATCCCCAAATCCTGCGGAAGCTCTTTCCCCAGCCGTTCCAGCATCTCCCCGGTGAGGCGGGCCGGCTTGTGGCCCTTGGCGTCCAGCGCCTTGCCAAGCACCGCGCTCAACTGGTGGATCGTGAAGTTGGCCTGGGGCTGGCTCAGGCCGAACAAATGCGCAATCACCTCTTGCAGGGGGTAGGTCTTCAAGTAGAACAGGATGAACAGCAACCGGTCAGCCATGCTTTGAATCGCCAGTGGACGCCCGCCTTTTGAAGGGTTCATCAGTTCACGGCCCGTCTCTCCGTCCCATGCCTTGGCAAAATCGCCCAGCAGCTCGTCAAATTCGGACCGGCTCAGGCTGGTCATGGCCATCAGTGTCTTTGGCTTGTGCTTGATGTCCTCGTAAGAAAGCATGTCGATTCGTCGGTTTGTGATTGTTCGAAATAATATTATGCCAGTTTCCGATAACGTCTAATATAAGCCTACAGGATTCCTCTCTGCACCTTGTTCCGATACCCCACCGTCGGAATACCTGATACAATTGCGGCACTTGACGCTTCACGCGGAGACGAGTTCCGATACCCCACCGTCGGAATACCTGATACAATAATTTTACAATGTTAACGTGCTGGATTACGGTTCCGATACCCCACCGTCGGAATACCTGATACAATCCAGGCGGCGGGCTTTATCTGCACTCGAAAGTTCCGATACCCCACCGTCG
>CAILYI010000242.1 GCA_903838415.1 uncultured Anaerolineae bacterium
AGAAAGGCTCTTTTTGCGCTACAGTTATCCGTTTTTCGGGGCAAAAAGCTACCCTTTTGACGTTTTTTCGCGTGGTTTATACTCGTCACTCACATTGATTGGCATCAATAATCCATCAAGTTTATTTGCCATTTCTTCTTGCATCGACAACAAAACATAAGAGTAAGTGTTCAGCGTCATGGAGATATTTGAATGGCCCAAACGCTCTCGGGCAATCTTCAGATGCACTCCTGTTTTGTTTTTTGAAAAAGAAAATTGCGCTTATGCAGGTTGGGAGTGCTCATTCAACCAGTGTGCCAATTCTTGCACAGGCGGATGATCAGCTGCCACGCGCATCGTGAAAATTTCAAGTTCGTCCGGTAAACAAACAATGCGGTACCCGTTGATGCGCAGAAACATGGCCGCTGATGTAATACCGGTTCGTTTGTTTCCATCTACAAACGGGTGATTATTAACCAGCGAATCAAGCAAGGCTGCCGCTTTTTCAAACAAGCCAGGGTACAAGTCTGAGCCATCGAATGTAGCCAGTGGTCGTGCAATCGCAGATTCGAGCAGCGGAATGTCACGCAGGCCAGTTTCTCCGCCTGTCTCGGCTATCAGGCGGGCATTAATAAACAATACCTGCTGTGCAGAAAGATAGATCATTACTGGGCCAGTGTTTCTAAGGCGGAGCGGTATTCAGTGATGAATTCTGCAACCTGACGAGCAAAAACTTCGTCAACACCTGGCAGCGAACGTTCCATTGGGCGAATGATGATCTGACGTGTAACAGGATCAAGCTCAACTGAAACTTCCGATCCATCCCGCACACCCAGGCTTTCGAGCATCTCGCGAGGGATTGAGACAACAGTGCTATTTCCGGTTTTGAAAATTTTTCTCAACATGACAAAGTCTCCTGTGCTTACGCCGTAAGTATATCACTTCTGTTTTTTTTGATCTTGGTTTTCCTCCATAGCGCTGATTCCAAGGAGATATTCAACGTACCATTGAGCTTCACGGAGTGTTGTGCGGGAGCCCGCACGCCGCCACTTCCGCTTCAGAAATCGGTCAATTCGGCAGGTGAGAATTTCGAGCGTGGTAAATCTCCTGACGAACTATTTTGTTGATAAAAAAAAACGGCATGAACAAAAGTCATACCGATTGGTGATATTTATCACTTGAGTGTGCTTGCTGAACTTGCTATTATGTGTACAGCGTTGTATACAACGCTGTACACAACGCTGTATAAGGAAATCGCTATGAAGCAATCCCGACCTGCCACACTCAAAGATGTTGCCGCATATGCTAATGTCTCAATCAAAACTGTTTCGAATGTGGTCAACGAATGGCCATACATCACAGACGAGACTCGGCAAAAAGTACTGGATGCCATCCAAGCGGTGGGATATCGACCCAATCAGGCAGCTCGAAGCCTGGTCACTGGAAAAACCCGAACAGTAGGGGTTTTGATTCCGGATATCGCCAATCCTTTTTTTGGAGCAGCGATGCGTGGTTGTGAAGATGTCCTATTCCAGGGCGGGTACAGCCTTCTCTTGAGTAATACAAACGAAGATCTGACCCGCGAGCGCAACAACTTGGAATTGTTGTTGAGTCGAGGTGTCGATGCTCTCTTATTGTGGGGATCGCGCTTGAGTTGTGAAGAACTTGAAGAAATTATTGGCCCGCGCCTACCCCTTGTCACAGTTGAACTAAGCATGGAGCCCAAACGTCCGAATCACGCAAATATCAATATAGATAACCAGCATGGTGCTGAATTGGCAACCCGGCATTTGGTCGATCAGGGCTATATGAGAATTGCTCATTTGGCAGGTCCAGAAGATCGCGTTACAGCAAATTTACGGCAGGCGGGATACCTGCAGGCGATCGAAAAAGCAGGATTGCCGCTCGAAAAATCGCTAATTTATCATGCTTCGCCAACGATAGCAGCGGGTTATTTTGCCACTCTGGAACTTCTCCAATCTCAGCGACCACGTGCAATTTTTTGTTATAACGATTTGATGGCATTCGGAGCGTTAATCGCAGCTCGTGAACTTGGTCTGGACGTGCCAAGCGACCTGGCTGTAGTCGGTTTCGATGATATCACTATGGATACCTTCAGTGAACCACCACTCAGCACTGTGCGAATTCCACAATATGATCTCGGGCACATAGCGGGAGAAATTATTCTACAACTCCTGCAAGCGCCCAGCGACAAACCCATCTCTTATCTCTACCCTGTGGAGTTGATCATCCGAGGCTCCAGTTGCGCCTTACCTTTCTCAGCGGACGAACGTGCCGCCAACTTAAAAAATCTACTGTCTTCGTTTATCCATGGTTCACACGCAAGTTTAGAAGATTTGATCACAAAACCATTTGAATTAGGAGCGGAAAATGCTATATAAACCGGATTGGGATCAAGCCAAAGCCAACCTTCTTGCTTACTGGAATCACGCAATTATCGATCGCGCCTGTATCGCTATCCATGCGCCAAGGGATGATAGTCGGATAGCGCCTGCCCCGGATTTGCATAATGGTCCTTGGCTTTTGGGCATGGAAAATATTGCTGATAACGATCAATCTGCCATAGAACAGTGGTGGCAGGATCCAGATTTGAACTACAAGCGCGCTATCACATGGTTTGAAAATACTTACTTTGCCGGAGAGGCTTTGCCGGTTACATATGTAAACTGGGGCGCAATGGCTATGGCGGCTATGTTTGGCAGTCCGCCGAAGTTCAACAAGACCAGCGTTTGGTATGCGAAAACAATCGATGATTGGAAAAACTGGGATGTGCATTTTGACCCGCAATCTGACCCCACCTGGAAGACACTTAATTCCATTGTGGAACGATTAGTACAGGAAGCCCCGGGAAAGTTCTTTGTAGGCAAGCCCGAATTAGGTAACGGTGCAGATGTGCTCTCATTGATTCGCGGAATGGATGATCTGGCGTTGGATTTGATTAATAATCCACAAGAGGTAAAGCGCGGTGTGGATATTATTTCAGACACCTGGGTTGAGCTCATGGAGCAATCCTATCGGATGACCAGCCCCGTAAACGACAACGGGGATGTGCTGGCCTGGATGGGATTGTGGGCTCCTGGGCGAATTGATCAAATTGCCTGTGACTTCTCTTCTATCATTTCACCAGCCATGTTTCGCGAGTTTTTTGTATCCGAAGTGGAAAAAATGGGCAATTGGTGTGAATATGGTGTTTACCATTTGGATGGTCCGGCCTGCATGAAGAATATGCTGGATGTACTTTTAAGCCTGCCGCAATTAAAAACGATCCAGTTCACCCCTGGAGCAGGCTCAAACCCGACATTCACACCTGCATACATCCCTCGTTATCGCAAAATTCTAGAGAGTGGGCGAAACCTCTACTTATTATGCCAACCTGCAGAAGTAGAAAAAATACTGGCTGAGCTACCTCCGGAAGGCCTTTTTATGCGCACCTATGTATCAAGCCAGGCTGAAGCTGACGAAATGTTAAAAAAGGTGACCCAGTGGTCAGTCCGCGGGAACCAGTTCCCAGTTTCCTGGCATGGATCGGAGCAATAGGATGACAACAAACAGCCCATTTCTGGAAATGTCTGCTATCAGCAAGGGTTTCCCAGGGGTTCAGGCATTGTCTGAAGTTTCTTTTGACCTATACCAGGGTGAAGTGCATGCCCTGGTTGGTGAAAATGGGGCGGGGAAAAGCACATTAATGAAAATTCTGAGCGGGGCATACCTGCCAGACACAGGAAAAATAAAAATCAATGGGCAGGATATTCTAATTCAAAGCCCGCGGCATGCCCAAGGTCTCGGTATCAGTATTGTTCATCAGGAACTTAATCTTTTTCAGAATTTATCGATTGCAGAAAATCTATTTGGCGGAAAAATGCCTGCCAGCGGTTGGTTGGGTTTTGAAGATCGTAAAAAAGCACAGGAAACGGCCAACGAGTATCTGCAGAAATTCGAACTTTCCATCGATCCCAAAACAAGAGTTGGTGAGTTAAGTTTGGCCCAACAACAGGTGGTAGAGATTTCTAAAGCACTTGCCCGGAATGCAAAAGTCCTGATATTGGATGAACCTACATCATCTTTGACGGAACATGAGGTCAAACTGCTCTTCAGCTTTATCAAACAATTACGTGAAGAAGGTCTTTGCATAATCTATATTTCGCATCGACTTGAAGAAATATTTACTATCGCCGATCGGGTGACTGTTCTGCGGGATGGGCATAAAGTCGGCACAGAAAACGTCGTTGACATTGATGTTGAAACAGTGATTCGCATGATGGTCGGCAGAAAGTTAGAAGATCTGTACGGAAAACCTGGTAGTAGCTTTGGATCGGTCGTTCTCGAAGCACAAAATCTCACCAGGCCAAAGCACTTTGATAATGTGAGTTTCAAAATTCAAGCCGGTGAAATTCTGGGTATGGCCGGTCTGGTTGGCGCTGGACGTAGCGAAGTCGGTCTGGCACTGTTCGGCGCCAATCCAGTCTCGAAAGGTACGATCCAGATGGATGGGAAAAATGTTCATCTGCATTCCCCCCAGGCTGCGATGGCGATGGGGATTGCATACCTCTCAGAGAATCGACAGAGTGACAGTCTGTTTCTCGGAATGGATATCAAAAAAAATATTGTGGTTAGTTTGATCGAAAAGCTGTCTGTTTTTGGGTTTATCGATCAAGTAAGAGAATATAACACTGCAAAAGAATACGTCCAAAAATTAAATGTCCAGACACCATCCTTGGAACAGAAAATTCTCAAGCTGAGTGGTGGTAACCAGCAAAAAGTTGTCCTGGCTCGTTGGCTGGCAATCAAGCCGCGCATTCTGATTGTTGATGAACCCACCCGCGGCATCGACGTAGGCGCTAAAGTTGAGATATATACGTTGTTGCGTGAGCTTGCAGCACAAGGGGTGGCCATCCTGCTAATTTCATCCGAAATGCCAGAGATATTAGGATTGTCTGATCGTATCCTTGTCATGCATGAAGGCGTGGTTACCGGGATTTTATCGCGAGCAGATGCTACAGAAGAAAAAATTATGGCCATGGCCACCAGTGAAATGACCAGGTTCAATTAAGGAGATATATCGTATGTCGAACAACCGTTCAACAGATAATAAATTGACAACCAACTTGATGAATCCCTTGCGCATTTCAACTTTGGGCAGATTGTTTGCATTACGCGAATTGGCAATTATTCTCGTGATCATCGTAGTTTCTCTGTTTCTGGTGTTCACAGCGCCATCCTTCTTGAATACTTCGAACTTGAGCGCAGTTGCTATCGGACTGGTTACTGACGGGGTGATAGCAATTGGTATGACCATGGTATTGATTACCGGAGGTTTTGACCTTTCAGTTGGTTCTTCATTAGCCCTGGGCGGAATGGTAATGGCAAATTTGCTTCATAGCGGTATTGCACTTGTGCCAGCGATCCTGATTACACTGCTTGTATCTGCCGTTATTGGCTTAATTAATGGTTTGATCATTTCAAAATTAGGGATCAATCCTTTGATTACCACCCTGGGAATGATGGGAATTACATCTGGTGTTACCCTGGTTATTTCCGGTGGATATCCTCTATCAAATTTCCCAGAAAATTTCCTCTTTATCGGCCAGGGCTATTTTGGAATTGTACCTGTCTCAGTCTTGCTGATGCTAATTTTGGTGCTAATCGCAGATATTTTGCTACGTCGTGCACAGTGGTTACGATTACTTTACTATATTGGTGGGAATGAACGAGCCGCGCTGTTATCAGGCATCCGTGTCGACCGTATTCGGATTATGGTTTATGTTTTTTGCGCGGCATTGGCTGGATTCGCTGGCATTATTGCGACATCACGTCTTGGATCTGCCTTTCCTTTGGCAGGTAAGGGAGCAGAGCTGCGCGTAATTTCTGCATGCGTGATCGGAGGTTGCAGTCTAAAAGGTGGCGAAGGAACTATTATGGGCGCACTGTTAGGCGTTTTATTAATGGCCATCATAAATGACGGACTTGTGCTATTGAATGTGTCAATCTATTGGCAAAGTATTATCAGCGGAGTCATCCTGATCGGAGCAGTTACATTTGATATGCTGAATCAGAAGAGATCTCAAGCATAGTCATAGTCCTATTGATCAAGAGGAAAGGAGAAAAACATCTGACAATATAAAAATACGGGCACTCAAACTTATCCC
This sequence comes from uncultured Anaerolineae bacterium, assembly GCA_903838415.1. Lineage (GTDB taxonomy): Bacteria > Chloroflexota > Anaerolineae > Anaerolineales > Villigracilaceae > UBA5195. Next base: position 6,147 of record CAILYI010000242.1, read on the forward strand.
TTTCAACTTATTTCAAAATTCGAGGAGGAACACAATGAACAAAAATATGAATCGGCGTGATTTTCTTAAAGCATTGGGAGTGACCGGTGGGGCGGCTCTCCTCGCTAGTTGTGCTCAATCACCGCAAGCCACTGCAGCGCCACAAGCTACTGCGGCATCACAGGCGAATCCCAACGAAAAATATGTCATGGTTTCAAACGTGTCGGCTCATCCGTACTGGCTGGACGCTCAGTATGGCGGAGAAGATGCTGCGAAAATGCTGGGAGTCACTTGGCAATATACAGGCCCCGCTGAATTTGATACTCCCGCCCAAGTAACAGCCCTTGAGCAAATTATTTCGACAAAACCTTCCGGTTTACTGGTCGCTGCCCTGCAGCCAGATGCCATTAGCGCTGCTATTGACAAGGCGATTGCAGCCGGGATTCCCGTTGTTACAGTCGATACGGATGCTCCAGACAGCAAGCGGATGACTTACCTGGGTACCGCAAATTATTCGGCTGGCGTCACGATGGGCAAGACCATGATGGAAGCCCTGGGTGGCAAAGGCAAAGTGGGCCTTGCCAGCGTTCCTGGTCAGTTTAACTTAGAGGAACGTATTCGTGGTATCAAGGATGCCTTCGCCGCTACCAATGGCGCCATGGAATTGGTGACAGTGGTTGATGATAAAAACGATGATGCCGCAACTACTGATGCCGTTGTAGCCATGCTTCAGGCAAATCCTGGCATCAATCTCGTCGGAAGTATCAATGCCGTTGGAGCTGGCGTAGCAGCTGCTTTGCGCCAAACGAACAACGTTGGAAAAATTAAAGCGGTCACTTTTGATATTACAGAACCCATCATTGCTGCTCTTGAAGATGGTTCTGTCAATGCCACCATGGTGCAGAGAACCTATATGATGACATTTGTAGGTGTCCAGATGCTCTATGATTACAACCACAGAAGTGCCTACCTTGAAAATTGGTCGAAGAATGGAATTGGCGTTTTGCCTTACGCAGTAGACACTGGCGTCATGTCGATTACCAAAGAAAAAGCTACTGCATTCAAGAAAAAGTAGAACTGGTGTTTGAAAACCAAAGAGTGGAGAAAGCCTGTTTCGGTTCTCTCCACTCAGGGTAGGAAAGAATAAGCAAGGGAGGCTTAGCAGGGCAACCCTTGCTTATTCTTAAATCCTGATTATATCAAGGATAAATTTCTGTAAATTTTGGTTCAACATGTTCTCCCCAAGGGTGTACGATATAGTGCGTAAACGGGAATTATGAATGGTAAAGGGATCTGGAGAACACACTATAACTGAGAAAAGAATAGCACGACCCACCGTAGAAGAGTTAATGCCGACAAGCCAGGCGATTCAGGCGTATTCATCTTCACATCCTTCACCATGAAACAAGTTCCTTGGAGAATTTTCACGAGTGTAGGTCTAGCCGTCTAATACAGAAATGGAAATATCCGTTTTGATGTGTGGTAGCGCAGGGGCCAGATCTGTTTATGTTGCTCTGCAAAATCCCTTTCCATGTTTTTGATACGATGGATGAAGCCAGCAGTCAGGGGGATTAATAGTACCAGCCCAACCCAGGAACGGAATGCAAGCGCAAATCCCAGGCAGTAGATGATGAGCCAAAGCAGGTCAGGATGACGAATATATTTATAAGGACCATCAAATAGGAGTGCAGGGTCAACCTGTACGAGCACGATCTTTTTGCGCAGGTGATTGACCCATGTAAGGTTAGCCCATACCGAAAGCACCACCCCGGCCAGATAAATGCCCAGTCCTACCCAGCGTACAGGCGGGTTTTCCGCCCAAGCTAAAATATTTCGCCTGTCGCCATAGGCGGCAAGTATGAACACAAAATGATACATATCTATCTGCCAGTGTGTCAAATCAATCGGGTGTTCATGTTTGGATTGTGGCGGCATGGCATAGACTAGCCATGCACTAAAAAGTGCCTGCAGCATGACTGTGATCGCAAATGTCACGCGGACTTGATTGGAAAAGAAACTGGGGAGATCATCCACTCCCCAGGCAAGCAAGGGGAGTATAAGCAATGCATAAAAACGGACAAAAACCTGCCTTGCTGCGGGCCAAATTCTGCTTTTGAGGATCTTATTGAGCGTTAGTATTTATCCTTCTTTTCTCTACCGTACAAATTTCAACACAGGTACCTTCCACCAGTTGGACAGTTTATCCGTTGCTGCAATTGCCAGGGGTGCATGAAAGCGCACTGGGCATGGACGAAGTTTATTTCATATCCAACCTGTAATACAATTCTCCTGGTCACAAACTTCTCGGGCGGGCATTGCGGTAAACCTGCCAGTTACGCGACAGACCCCGATGGGTGGAACGATCAGTCACATATACAAGTCATGTGTGTGCCGGATGGTGGGCAACTGCCCCACAGTGTCCATAATCGGGCGGTTCCAATATTGTTCATACGCCTGTTTTTTTCAAATCGGTTGTGCTAATTTTGACCGGAATGATAAAGGGCGTTTTTCTTTTGTATTCGGTATATTCACTTCCAAATCTCAGCTGTAGTTCTTTCTCTTCTATTATTTTCAAATAACCAATCAAGATTGCTGCAAAGGTTGCCACGGCTAACAGCGCGGTAAATGATCCACTCAATATCGCAATTCCGCCATATGCAATTATTGTTCCCAAGGTCATTGGATTTCTACAGTATTTGAATGGGCCAACGATCAGGAGTTTTTTAGTTGGCAGCATCGGAAAGGGCGTTCCCGATGCCAAATTGATTTGGATTAAGATTGTCCAGATGGCGACGATACCGCCAATAATAATTGCCATGACGCCAATAATAATATTGCCCAATCCATAGAAAAGCGAGCCGATACCGAAGTAATTGTCACCATGCGGAAATACAACAACCAGGAGAACCGGAATCGTTATTGGAAATATCAATGCGCCGATTACCAATGCCAATAGTCGGTTCTTATTTGAATGATCTTGATTTTGCCACTTCAGGAACTTGTTCATCTCGAACTCCAAAGATTCGGTCGATAAATTAGCAGATCAATGGCTGCGTTACCGGCGAGGGCGGAACTTGGCAGGGAGAGCCGCCAGTTTGCACTCAACCAGGCAATTACGCGAGATTACATTAATACTGTACAGCTTTTCAGGATTGGTTTCAAGCATAAATGGTGCAAGGGATTTCGCGGCAGGATAAAGGCACCTGTGCGCCCACCTGAAGCGTCTGGGACGAAACTGCGAATTTCAAATGCTATCCTTTTTTGGTGGTGTTGCGTGGATGGTATTTTTGATTCTGGCGGTGATACATGGCAATAAATCCCAACCCAATTACTCTTTTATCATCATGGGGGCAAAATGACTGAGGCCGTCCATCAGAAACGATAAATCCCCATCACCCTGAAAAGTAATCTGCCAGTTAAAACAAAAAGAGCAGGTTTCCCTACTCTTTAGAGGCGACGATGGGATTTGAACCCATGATGAGGGTTTTGCAGACCCTTGCCTTGCCACTTGGCGACGTCGCCATGCATTATTTAACATTTTGGCTGGCAGCAAATGGCTCGCTGAGAACCATTCATGCCAGCCGTTTATCGAACTAGAGCGGGCGATGGGATTCGAACCCACGACCTTCTCCTTGGCAAGGAGACGTACTACCGCTGTACTACGCCCGCAATTCTTCGGCCAACTTTCACCGATTAGTGCCGAGAGACAGAATCGAACTGACGACACTGCGATTTTCAGTCGCATGCTCTACCAACTGAGCTAACTCGGCGCGATTTACCTTGTAACTTGACCAGGATTTTACCCGCTAGAGGTGAGGTTGTCAAGCAAATTGCCCATGGCATTCCGAAAGTCGTGTTCGGGGAATTTTTAACAGGATAGATAGGATGAACAGGATAAAGAT
>CAILYI010000243.1 GCA_903838415.1 uncultured Anaerolineae bacterium
CCCCGGTAAGCACACTTTAGGCCCCGGTAAGCACACTTTAGGCCCCGGTAAGCACACTTTAGGCCCCGGTAAGCACACTTTAGGCCCCGGTAAGCACACCGGAAGCCCCGGTAAGCACACCGGAAGCCCCGGTAAGCATACCGGAAGCCCCGGCGGGCATGCCGGGTTAGTCGGGTCTGGCAAGAGCAAAACTGGCGGCCACAAAGGCAAGAAAACGCTTGACACCGGCTTTATTTTTGTGCATACTATTTGCAGGGAGATTTGAAATCCCCGGTCAGCCGGGAAAAGGCGGGCTTCCGAATTAGACCCCAGGATGATAAAGCAATGCCCGGAAAACCCTACCCCACCGATATCATTGAACAAGCCCGTGATGTGGCCGAGGCCTGGAATCAGATTGATCCAGACCTGACCATAGGCGAGCTGACCAGGGCCATGCTGCAGGCGGACGTTGACGAGGTTACCCCGGTCACGGCGCAAATCAACGCGCTCGAAACCCAACTCACCAATCTTCGCAATCAGCGCGATGCCCAGTACGGCAGCGTTTGGGATAAAATCAAGCGCGCCCGGAACGGCATCAAGGGGATTTATGGCGATGACTCGTCACAGTATGAGATGGTGGGTGGTACGCGCCTCAGTGAGCGCAAAACGCCTTCTCGTAAAGCGAGCGCCTGACCTACGTCAAATCAGCCCAAAATAAGAAATGCGCCCACAGGGGCGCATTTCTTATTTCTCCAAAACCTTTTTAACCACGACGGACACAGTAGCACGAAGAAAAATCAAAAGGGTGCGTTTCAATTGAGTTGAGAAAGCTGGTTGAGTAGAGCGATGCTCTTTCGCCCGTATCGAAACCAGCGATTCCGGGTTTTCGCGGGCTATTTCGTCAGCCAGCGCACGGCCAGTACTGCGCCCAGGAAAGCCAGGCCCAAAATGCCGGTGATGCCGGGCAATATCCAGTACAGGGCGCTGCTGCCGAAGGATTTGATGCGCGCGTCGAGCGGATGCTGCGGGTCGTATAGCACCGTCACTTCGTTGCCTTTTTCATACTCCGGCGCGTCGCTGCCAACCGACATTTGCACCGAGCGGCGGTGGCCGTCGTCCGCGGTGAAATCGACCACCGGGTAATAATATTCCTGCACAATGCGATCCTGCTCGTTGAGATATTGACGGCGCACCACCACATCCACCACGCGGCCGGGCGCGCTTTTCTCTTTGGCCAGGCTGCGGATGGCGCTGACGGTGGCGATGCCCGCAATCATTAGCATCAGGATGGCGACACCGGTAAAGATGTTCAGAATCAGGCTTTCGGCTTTGTTGGATTCTTTTTGGGTGGCTTCCCATTCTTTTTCATCAAACTCCGGTTGGGAGGAAGCCTCCATCAGGGCCTTGATTTTGCGCCTGTCTTTGGCATCCGGCACATCGGACAGGTTTTCATAACGGACACCGTCCACTTCAAACGAGACGGCCTGTTCATTTTCCCACTGCACGCTGTATTTTTTCCTGGTCATGCGCTTCTCCTGGTATCGATAAAGTTGGTTAAGGGGCTGGCTTGTTTTGTTTGGGTGTGGCGTTGAGCGTGCGGCCCTTCCACTGCGTGCCACCCGCGAAATGCCACTTCAGCGCCTGGAACACGATGATCGTCATGCCAAGCACCGAGAGCGGCATCCAGCAGGCATCCAGCAGGCGCTGACGGGTCTGTGCGGCGGTCAGGGCGCGGATGACAACGCCCAGCGCCGCCAGCGTCAGCGCGGGCAGCAGGCCGCGCCCGGCATGGAAAAGGGCCCAGGCCCAGGGCAGCACAAACACCCAGTAATGGAAAAATGTCGAAAAGGCCAGGAAGGCCAGGCTGTTGCCGTGCCCGGCCAGGATGTTTTTGGCATAACCATTGCGGACTTCATCCCAACTGCGATACATGCGGCAGGTCAGCAGCCCGGCGCCATCCGCCATGCGGAAGCGCAGCCCGCGGCCTTTGATGGCGTAGGCAAAGGACATGTCGTCCGTTATGCGGGCCGGGATGGCCTGGTGCCCGCCGATTTTGTCATAGGCCGGACGGCGAAAGAGCAGGCATTGTCCGATGGCCGCGGCGAACACCCGCCAGGGGATGTAATGGACGGCCAGCGCCGGTAAATAGGCCCGGATGGAAAAGCCCATCAATGGGACGATCAGGCGCTCACCCAAGCTGACGGTGATTTGCTGCGGCCAGACCGTCAGCAGGTCGGCGCGCGTGGACAGGGCTTCGCGCGCCAGGGCGGAGAGCGCGCCGGGCTGCCAGTGAACGTCCGCGTCGCTGAAGAGCAGGTACTCGCCGCGGGCTTGTTGTGAAAGCTGGTGGCAGGCCCAGGTTTTTCCGAGCCAGCCAGTCGGCAGCGCGGCGCCGGTCAAAACTTTCAGCCGCGAGTCGCCGTTTGCTGCGCGGAGGGCGGCAGCGGCTGAGTCGTCGTTGGATGCATCGTCGAGCAGCAGCAACTCAAAGTTGGGATAATCCTGGTTGAGCAGACCCGTCACCGTTTCCGCAATGACGGCTGACTCGTTGCGCATCGGAATCAGGATCGAAATCAGCGGCGCGGCGAGGGGCGGGTTGGCGCGCCGCTTGAGACGCGGAAAACTGAAGCTGTTGAGCAGCGCCGTCAGGGCCAGGATGGTGAGCGGGAAAACGGACAGCTGCAGGAGCAGCTCAAGGGCGGCGCTCATGCTTTCTCCTGCCGCGCGGTGAACCTCGCCAACGGATTTTGGCGCAGATCAAAGCGGTGTTTCCAGAGCAGCAGCACGGCCTGCGCGCCCAGTACCTGCAGGAGCAGGCTTTCGGGCCGGAACCAGATCAGGTAAGCGCCCATGCCGAGCAGGGTCAGGAGCACCGTCCAGCCCGAATTTTTGAGCAGCAGGAACCAGAAAACCACGCCCGCCAGCGCCACGAGCGGCACATCCCAAAACGTCAGGCCAATCCAGACGCCCAGGGTGGTGGCCAGGGCTTTGCCGCCTTTGAAGTGCAGAAACGGCGAGTAGGCATGCCCGAGCATGGGCGCGAGCGCCACGGCCAGCATGCCGAAACCGCGCAGTCCAAAGAGCTGATAGGCCAATCCCACCGGCGCGGCGGCCTTGGAGACATCCAGCAGCAGCACGGCCAGGCCGGGCTTCCAGCCGCCCGCCTTGAGGGCGTTGGTCGCGCCGGGATTACGGTCGCCCACGTTGCGCGGATCGGCCCCGGCCAACTGGCTGATCCAGATCGAAAAGGGCAGCGCGCCGCATAAAAAGCTGAAGAGAATCCAGAGCAGAGTCGACATGGGCTACCGGCGGCCTTCCAAAAACGAAGCGCGCACCGCCAGCGCCACAAAAATCCCCGCGCCGAAAAAGCCGAAGATCGCCGGGCCGGGCTGCTCCCAGAACAGGCTCTGCCCAACGGTCTGCAAAATCCAGGTCAGCACATAAACCAGCGAGAGCGGACCGGCGGGCAGTTCTTTGGGATTGACGGCCAGCGTAATCAGCGCGGAAATCAGCAGCCAGCCCAGGTAATTGGCGAGCGGAATGCCAAAATAGAGACCGGGCTGCTGCCAAACCCAGAAACCCATCCGCACCATTTGCGGATCGAGGAACAAATCCCAGGCGGTGAAGGCCAGGGCCGAAATCAGGACCGTGTAAATTGGCGCGCGGGGCTGGCTGCGCGGCACGATGAGCTGCGCAATCGCCCAGGCGGGCGGCAGCATCATCAGCCACGCCAGCGGAATCAGCAGCGGAACGCCCGCCAGCTGCGGCTGCAGCAGGTCGGTATAGTGATACTTTCCAAATGGGATGCCGGTCTGACTGCCGAGCAGTTCGGCCAGGTACGACAAAACCGCCACGATGGCGAAAGTTTTTGCCGTCCGCGCCGCGCCCCAGGCGTTGTGCAGGATGATCAACACGGTGGCGGACTGCATCAGCACGCCCACCGACATGCCGCGCAGCATGTAACCCTCGCCCAAAATCCAGCCCAGCATGGGCAGCGACAGCATGGTCAGCACCCAGACCGCCAGGGAGATTTGGGTGGAGGCAGAATAGCGCAGCGCGTTGAAGGATTTGATCATAGTTTGATTAAACGGGATGAATCCCATCAGTTTCTATCGAAAAGCGGGTTGCAGCCCAAAAGACAAACTAATTGGCCGACTCGCAAGATTGAGTCGGCCAATGTACCCGTTTTCCGAATAAATTCGCGCTTATTCGTGCAGCGCGTTGACCTGCTGCACGCTCATGCCCTTGATGACCGGGCGGTCGCTCTGTTCTTGCAGGTGCTTCTTGCCCTTGAAATCGGTCAAGTCAATCAGGTGGCCGGACTTCTCGACCTTGGTGCGCAGGTAAAACTCATTGTAGGCGTTGGTCGGCAGCACATGCGGGATGCGCCCGCTGACCTGGATGCCGTAACGAGTCAGATCGTTGATTTTCTTGGGGTTATTGGTCATCAGCTGGATGGATTTGACCTTCAGCGATTGCAGCATGTGCGCGGCCACGGCGTAATCGCGCTCATCGTCTCGGAAACCCAGCGCCAGGTTGGCTTCGACTGTGTCCATGCCGTAATCCTGCAAACCATATGCGCGGATTTTGTTGGTCAGGCCAATGCCGCGGCCTTCCTGGCGCAGATAAAGCACAATGCCTTTTTCCATTTTGCCGATGGCCGTCAGGGCGGCCTCAAGTTGATCGCGGCAGTCGCAGCGCAGCGAACCGAAAGCATCCCCGGTCAGGCACTCGGAGTGCAGGCGCACGACCACATTTTCGCTGTCGGTCACGTCGCCCTTCACAATCGCGGCGTGTTCCTTGTCATCTTTGTTGTTATAAAACGCCACGATATGAAAATCGCCAAAACGCGTGGGCAGTTCCGCAATCGACGCAATTTTGACGCAGACGTGCTCATCGCCACAGCCATCGCACTCGTGGGCGCGGCTTTCGTCGAGTAATTGTTCAATCGGCAGGTGCATGTGGTCTATTGTCATGATTTTCCCTATACGTAATCAGTAAATTTTGTTTAGACATTGGTAGCGGATTAGCACGCCGCCAGTTTCATCCAGCGCCCGAGCATCCAGCAGCTTCAAGTTGATTCCTGCGGATTCAATCAACCCGTGACCGGTCGCCATGCTCGGAGCCGATTGCCCGCCGAAAATTTTGGGTGCAATATACATCGATAGCTCATCCACAAAACCCTGGCGTAGCAGCTCAAAATTGAGCGTGCCCCCGCCCTCCACCATTAACCGGCGTACTCCCAGCGTGTACAGCGTCTCGAGCGCTTTTCGCAAGTCTACTCGCTTTTTGCCTAAAATGTGCACTTCCGCGCCCAGGTCTGATAAAACTTTAACCTGTTCTGGCGGAGTCAGTTCCGTGGTGAAGATGATGCGGCGCGCCGGGCCATTTTGCATAAAATCGCCGTCTGGTTTGATATTCGCCAGGCTGACGACGCCCACCTTGATCGGGTTTTCCGGCAGGCCTTTGGCTGTGCGCTCCGCCCGCAGTTCCGCCGATTTCACCGTCAGCTTTGGGTCTTCATTGATCAGCGTGTTCCCGCCAACCATGACGGCATCCGCCTCCGCCCGCAGACGCAGCACCCGCGCCTTATCGGCATCTGACGAGATGGACGAGCTTTTGCGCTCAAAAGTATCCAGCTTGCCATCCGCGGTAGTTGCCACATTGATAAAAACAAAAGGGATTGGCATGCGATTCGCTTATCCTTGCCAGGAAACGGTACAGGCGTTTTTAGCCAACTTTAACGGAACGCATCGACAGGGAGCCATACGTCACTTTATCGGCGAAAAAGCTGACGGGTTCGCCTTCATCCTTCAAGCCGAGGGTATACAACAGCGGCAGATAATGCTCGGCGCTGTTTATCGCCAGTTGGGCGTCATGTCCCTGTTTTTCAAATTGAATGATTGGGTCGTGATCATCGTCCAGAATCCACTGGCTGACCTTTTTGTCGAAGCTTTCAGCCCATTCAAATTTCAATTTGTCGTCAAAAACGACCATGCGCAGGTTGTGGACAATGTTGCCGCTGCTGATGATGACCACGCCTTCTTCGCGCAGTTCTTTCAGCTGCTGTCCAAGCTGATAGTGCTGCTGCGGGCTTTTCGCGCGGTCGAGCGATAACTGCACTACCGGAATATCAGCCGCGGGGAACATGCGGTGCAGCACCGACCAGGTGCCGTGATCCAGCCCCCAGGTCAAATCCGGTTGAACTTCGCTCATCTTGATGATCTTGCGCACGGTCTGGACGAGATCGGGCGAGCCGGGCGCCGGGTAGGTCACTTCGTACAGCTCTTTTGGGAAGCCGTAGAAGTCGTAGATGGTTTTGGGCTTTTCCATGGCGGTGACTTTGGTTCCCATGGTTTCCCAGTGGGCGGATACCGCCAAAATTGCCTTGGGACGGGGAAGCTGTTTGCCCATATCTGTCCAGGCGCGGCCGAATTCATTTTCTTCGATGGCGTTCATCGGGCTGCCGTGCCCGACGAACAAAACTGGCATTTTTTCGCTCATTTTGTCTCCAAGAACTTATGCTGGCTGTGATGTTTCCCGCAGGATATTCTCAAGCAGGTTTGCCACGCTGAATTTTTCCAGCGCCGTTTCCAGGGCGGTTTGCGCTTCGTCAAACACATCCCCGAGCGCTCCCTGGATTTTGCTGCCGATCGGACAGTCCTGATTAGGATGCTGGTGCATGGCCAGCGCTTCTTCATGGCTTATGGCGCGATACACTTCGCGCAGGCTGATTTCTGCCGCAGGGCGTAGCAGCCTCCAGCCGCCGCTGGCTCCGGGGCGCGAGTCCACCAGTCCGTGCTGGCGCAGGTGCGCCATAATGCGCCGGATGACGACCGGATGCGTATCCACGCTTTCGGCGATGGTTTCCGACGTGACGAGTGTGGTGGGGTAGGCCGCCAGAACGGCGAGAATGTGACAGGAAACGGCAAACTGCTGATTGGTGTTCATCTGTAACTATTATAGTTACAAATTAGGACTTGTCAAGTCGGAATAGGGAAATTTGCCGTAATTCTAACGAATTTCAGATGCCGTCTGGATGAATTATGGAATCCGAAATTTGAGCGTGCTGCCCCGTTTGCTTGCAGTGATCTTCGGAAATTATGCGTTTTCCGGGCCGTCGCGCCGGGTCAGGTCCCGCGTGGTTTCACGCGACTGCATGACGCGCGCCTGTCCGTTATCCAGCAGGAGCACCGCCGGGCGGCGCGCTCCGTTGTAATTGCTGGCCATGCTCAGATGATAAGCCCCGCTGACCGGAATGGCGATTAATTCGTCTTCTTCGACGGCGCGCAGCGGAATCTGCTCGATGAGCACGTCCCCGCTTTCGCAAAATGGCCCGCCGATGGAAACCACCTGGGTGGGACTCCCCGTCGCTTTTTCCACCGTTAAACAGGAATATTTGGCCCCGTAAAGCGCATGACGCGGATTATCAGCCATACCGCCATCGATCAGCAGCCAGGTTTTCCCGGCTGTCTGCTTGACCGTCCCGACGCGATAGACCGCCACTCCGGCTTTCGCTACCAGGCTGCGGCCCGGTTCCAGGTGCAGATGCGGCAGCGTCAGCCCGCGCTTTTTACACCCGGCTTTGATGTTCTCGGCCACGAAGCGCACGTACATTTCGAGCGGCGGTTGCGGCAAATCGTCTTCGTGATAGGCAATTCCCCAGCCACCGCCGGGAGAAAGATGCCAGTCGTCTTTGAATCCGATCTCTTTGGCGAGATCGAGCGCTTTGTCAATGCCATCACCGAGCGGTTCCGGGTCGCGGAATTGGGAGCCCTGGTGAAAGTGCAAACCCTTGAGCGGCAGGTCGTTTTCGCGACAAATTTTCACCGCTTCCAGGATTTGTTCGCGGCTCATGCCGAACTTGCTGCTGGAATGACCGGTCTGGGTGTAGGCGTGCGTGTCGACAGATGAGCCGGGCTGAAAGCGCAGCCACAGTTCGGGCAGGGAGTCGCTTTTGGCGAGCTTCGCCAGGCGTCCCAATTCTGAAAGGTTGTCCACCACGATCGTTCCGGCGTGCGCGATGGCGGCTTGCAAATCTTCGGCGCTTTTGTTGACTCCGTGAACAACGATATGTTCTCTGGGCAGGCCCGCGCTGACGGCAATTCCAATTTCGCCCGCGCCGGTACAGTCGACGATGAAACCCTGTCCCTGCGCCCATTGCGCGATGCTGGCGCACAGGAAGGCTTTCCCGGCGTAGGTGACGGACCAGCGCCCGGGCCAGGATTCGCCCAGGAAACGGCGATACAGGCCTGCGGCTGAGTCCAAATCCGCGCGGTCATAGAGATAAAGTGGCGTACCATGCTGGTCGGCCAGGGTGCGCACGTCGCAGCCGCCGATTGTCAATTTATCCTGAATAATTTGTGTGCTGACAGGGAAAAGGGAAAGTTTTTTATCCATAAAAAAAGAAGCCCCGCTGGGGGCTATTTTCCAAATATGAAGGTCATCCAGACATCCCACTTGGTCAGGCTGGTGTAAACCGGGGTGGGAGTTGGGGCGGGTTCAGGTGTCTGGCCGGGGGCGGCAACGGGAATAACGACGATATCTCCTGGCTGGGCCAGTTTGGCCTGTTCGCGCGCATATTCTTCAGCGGCTGCCGGGGAGGTGGACAGGGCGACCTGGGTTTCGAGGACATGCTGGGTGACTTTGACGGCCGTGGCTTCGACTTTCGCCGTGGCGGCTTTGTCTTGCAGTCTGCCGAGTTCATCGAAGCGCGTGTTGAAGTTCATCACCATCACCAACAAGATTGCGATGGCGATGAATACGCCCAGGCGGCGCAGGTTGATTTGAAGCGGGCCGATTTTCATGCCTTTATTTTACCACCGGCTTGGGGAAACCAAAAACTCGCATTTCTGCGAGTTTTGGTGTGTGCCGAAGGAGGGACTTGAACCCTCACTCCCTTGCAGGAACTAAGCCCTGAACCTAGCGCGTCTGCCAATTCCGCCACTTCGGCGTGAGCGAGGAGTATTGTATCCATTTTCATGGTTTTGTCAACCTATGCGGGGTGTGAATTTAAAAAACTCATTGACTAGCGGGTTGATGGCCGGTTTTCGTCATATAATTAGGGCATTATCCAAAAAAACCTACCTACCGTTCGGTAGGTTTGATATAATAAGATCATTGCCCGATTGAATAATTTGTGTTTCAAAGGGCTTTGAAAACCTTTTCCGTATCATCACAGGATAGACTCTTTGCCAAAATCAGGCTGGATGCGCGCTTTGCCGGTGGTTTTTCTCGTGGCTTACCTTGCCGCGGGAATTTATACCCTTGTCCGGCAGGTGCTGGCTCTGCCCTTCCCGCTTTCGCTTTTCATGGATTATGGTTTTTACAGTGATGCGCTGGCGCGGGTTCTTTCCGGTGCGGATATGTACGCTGTGCGCCGCATTGGTTCCGCTTTTCTTTATCCGCCGCCCGCCTTGTTGTTTGTGGATTTGTTGAATTTTCTCCCCGATGGGATTGCCCGGGGGGCGCTCCTGGCCGCGCTGGATGTTTTGATGGCCACGACGTTGGTGTACTGGCTTGGGCGGCGGTACAGCCTTCAGCCTGAGCGTTCCGCCCTTTTATTGGCGGTCAGCCTGGCCTTTGCTCCTTTTCTGGTCACGCTGCAGCTTGGACAGGTTAATATGCTGACGCAGTTTGGCCTGGGAATTTTGTTTGTGTTTGCTTTGAGCGTGCCCTGGCTGGCCGGGCTGGGCTTGGCGCTGGCGATTGTCACCAAGCTGACGCCGTTATATTTCATGGCCTATTTGCTGGCGACGAAAAACTTTAAGGTTTTGCTGTGGACGGTGCTTGCGCTGGCCGGGTTTGTCCTGCTGGCGCTGGCGCGCTACGGCCTTCAACCGTTTTTCACCTATGTGGAAGTTTTTCGCGGGATGACAGCTGTGCTGCCAGTCGGAGAGAACGGTCAATCTCTGCTGGCGCGTTTGTTCGCGGTTGGTGTCAGCCCCAATTTGGGCATAATCCAATTTGGATTGGTGCTCTACCTGGTTCTGGCGACTTTGCTGAGCGCTTACCAGACTTTGCGCGGCAAGCAGCCGGAAGCGGCCTTCATCGTCACGATGCTGGCGATGCTGCTTTCGCCAAACATCCTGTGGTATCACCATTACGTCTTTTTCATCCTGCCATTGTTGATCTGGATGGCCTGGCGGCAGAATAGCCGTGCGGTGACGTTCTGGTGCCTGGCTGGCATGTTCTTGATTCAACTCGACTATTTTCTGCTCAGTGGCGGGCTGCTCATCCATATTTTTGGGCATTTGTCCATTCTGGTGGTGCTGACTCAGCCTGCTGTTTCAATAAAATCGCAAAATCTTGCCTTGCTAAATTTGCAATAAGGAGGAGTGCTTTGAAAATTGTCGTTTGTATCAAACAAGTGCCTGATTCTGAGGCCAAAGTTGTTGCCCGGGATGGACAGGTCTCATGGGGCGAATCGCCGTTGGTGATTAACCCGTTTGACGAGTATGCCGTCGAAGCCGGGCTGCAGCAGAAGGAAGCGCTGGGAGGCTCTGTGACCGCAGTCTGTATCGGCGCGGAGTCTGCCAGGGATGCGCTTAAACATGCCCTGGCGATGGGCGCCGACAACGCCATCCTGGTTTCCGATCCGGCTGTGGAAGGGTTGGACTCGCAAGGCGCGGCGCGCGTTCTGGCAGCTGCCATCCGAAAAATCGGTGACGCGGAAATGGTCATCTTTGGCCGTCAAACCATCGACACCGGCACCGGTCTCACCACCGCGCAGACTGCGCGCGTGCTGGGTTGGCCCATGCTGGCGCTGGCTGGCTCGATCAAAGTCGATAGCGGCAAGGCCACGGTTGAGCGCGTCATCGATGAAGGCAAACAGATCATCAGCGCCAACCTGCCCGCCGTGTTGAGCGTCGTCCAGAGCATTGGCGAGCCGCGTTACCCTTCGTTCATGGGCATTCGCAAGGCTTCCAAGGCCGAAATTCCGCTCTGGTCACTGGCAGATTTGGGCGTGAGCGCCCCGGCGACGGTTGTCAGCCGCACCGAGTTGCTGAATCCACCCAGCCGTGACGTGGCATGTGAAATCATCAGCGGCGAAAGCCCCGAAGCAATCGCCGAAGCGCTGGCCGGGAAAATCCTGGCGGAGAAAGTACTATGAAAACCTGGGTCTATATCGATCATTTCAAAGGTGAAGTTGTCCAGGCTTCCTGGGAAGCTGTCGGCGTGGCCAAAACCTTCGGCTCCGTCACCGCGCTGGTGTTCGGGTCGGGCGTCGAATCAGTGGCGCAGGCCGCTTTCGAATTCGGTGCGGATGAAGTCCTGCTGGCGGATGATGCCGCTTTGGCGGATTTCCGCGCCGAGACGCACGCCTCCACTTTGACGGCGCTGGCGACAGCCTCCAGCCCTGACCTGATTCTGCTTCCGACAACTTTCCGCGCCCGTGAGATGGCGGCCATGTCTGCCATTGACCTGAACAGCGGCGTGCTGGTGGATGTGACCGCGCTGGAAGTGGATGGCGATAAAATTTGCGCCACCCGCCCGATTTACGAAGGGAAACTCTCGGAGAAAACGGTTTGCGCGGCCAAACCGCAGTTTGTGACCCTGCGCGGACGCGCTTTTCCGCGCCCGGAGCGCGAAGCGGGCCGCAGCGGTACTTTGACCAAAGTGGCCGCCAAAACAGAAGCCTTGACCAGCGTGGAAGGCTACAGCGCCGGTGAGAGCGGCGTCAGCATTAACGATGCCGGGGCGATTGTGGCGGGCGGCCGTGGCGTGAGCAATAATCCGTCTTTGGGGCTGGACGAAAAAGCGACTGCCGAAAAAGGTTTTACGCTGATCGGCGAGCTGGCCGCCCTGCTCGGAGGCGCGGTCGGCGCCTCGCGCGCGGCGGTGGATGCGGGATACATTCCTTACTCGCACCAGGTTGGTCAAACGGGCAAGGTCGTCTCCCCCGATCTCTATATCGCGGCGGGCATTTCCGGTTCCATTCAACATGTGGTCGGGATTCGCACCGCCAAGGTGGTGATCGCCATCAATAAGGATGCCGAAGCGCCCATTTTTGGCGTCGCGCGTTTTGGTGTGGTGGGCGACCTGTTCACCTTCCTGCCGCTGCTGACGGCGGCGTTCAAAAAGCAGTTGGGAAAGTAACCTGGTAATTTCTGCAAAGGACGGGGCAGCCAGCTCCGTCCTTTTTCGTCCTGTCTTTCGCAGTCGCAAATTGCGCGCATTTTATGAGCGGGGCTATAATCATTGCATGTCAACCCTTGAGGCGGTTCGCGCCTATTACGATCAAAACACGCGCCTTTTCCTGCGCTTTGGCTCTTCGAGCGCAGTTCAGACCATCCATCGCGCCCTATGGTTTGATGGTGTTGTTGACCTGCCGCAGGCGCTCAATGCCGCCAATGACCTGATCCTGACCGAAGCAAGCGCTTTTGGGGAAGCGGTTCGGATTGCCGATCTGGGCTGCGGCGTTGGAGCGACCTTGTTTTATGTGCTGGCGCAGCTCCCGTCCTCGCGCGGATTTGGCCTGACTCTCAGCTCGGTTCAAGCCCAATCTGGTGGAAAAATCGCGCGCGCCCGCGATCTGTCGGGCCAGATCATCGAAGCGGATTTTCAGTATATGCCGCTTGCCGCTGGTTTTGACCTGGCGTATGCGATTGAATCCTTTGCCCATGCGCCCGAGCCGGAGCGTTTTTTGGCTGAATCAGCGCGTATTTTGCGTCCGGCTGGGCGCTTGATTCTGCTCGATGATTTTCGTGGCGAGGTGGCTGCCAGCGGAAAACGGGATGACGATTGGCTCACGCTCTATCAGCGAGGCTGGCACGCCTCCAACTTGCTCAGGTCGGACGAACTTGTCAGCCTCGCCGCTCAACATGGATTGCGCCTGGTGGAAAACCGGCTGCTCAGCCCTGATCTGCGCCTGCGCGCCCTGCCGGATGCGCTGGGTCGCTGGCTGGTGGCTCTGTTCAAGCCTTTCTGGAAGCTGCATCCAATCGTGCCGTCCATGCTGGGCAGCCTGGCGCTGCAACAATGTCTGCGCGACCAGGTGGTGCAATATCGCTGGTTGGTTTTTGAGCGGGAATAACTGATTCGTTGGCTGGAGAAAGCAAAACCGTGGAATCGGAAGATTCCACGGTTTTGTTTTAATGATGCGGCCCGGAAGGACTAATGCATGTGGCTGGCTGTCCCAAAGGCATGTTCATAGGCCAGCATGAAATAATAATTCCAGTCAAACTTTCCGCTGTAAGCGATTGCCTGACCCGTGCGGGCTGAACCCGCGTGTTTCAAATGGATGTCCAAAAACTTGAGCATTTGTGCCCAGGCTTCGCCCTGTGCCCCGCCCGCGCGGATGCCCGCCACATCGTGGACAAAAGCGTGTGGCTGACCGGCATAGATGGTCACTTCGTGTTGGATGCCCGCCTGAGTCAACGCCGCGTCAAAAGCATCCACTGCACTGACGGGGATGGATTGGTCAGCGCCGCCGAAAATCCCCAAAATGGGTCCGGGCAGATTCTTCAAAATCGCCGGGTCAGTTTCGGGCGAGCCATAGAACACCACCGTCGCTGCCAGCTGGTTGTTGTGCAGACTATAAAGCAGCGAGGCGCGGCCGCCGTAGCAGAATCCGGCAATTCCGATGCGGGCTTGTTCCACCTCGGGCTGTGTCCCCAACCAGGCGTAGACGGAATCCAGGTCGCTGTTGACCTGTTCCGGCTTATTGGTAATGACCTGGTAAATGGCGCGCGGAATCCAGCTGGTAGTTGAGCCGCGGAAAGTGTCGGGGGCGATAACGAAATATCCCTGCGCTGCCAGCTCATCTGCTTTGCCGACAATGCTTTCCGTCAAGCCAAAGAATTCGTGAATCATGATGACGGTGGGAAATGGGCTGCTGCCCTGCGGTTTGGCGACATAGGCTTTGACCTCCGGCCCGCCGTTGACTCCGGGGATGGAGGTGTTGGTGACTTTGTCGATGCGCCCGCCGCCGATGGCAAAATCCACCACGACGGAGGCTACCAGCAGGATGATCGCAACCACTACAACGCCCAGGATTCCAAGCAAAATGCGTTTGATAATTTTCATACAGTCTCCTCGTAAAGTGGTTTTATTTTAGACTAAAACGCTCTCTTTTTCTAGCAGGATTTTGGCACGGGAAAATAAAACAATAAATCAATCCGGCAATTAATATTATTGAATAATTATTGACAATAAATAAAAAATAATTATAATTAATTTAAATACTTTAACGATAATTGAAAAACCGACAAGGATAGTTCGTTATGGATCTCTTTACCGTTTC
>CAILYI010000244.1 GCA_903838415.1 uncultured Anaerolineae bacterium
CTGATGAAACCTTACTTCAGGCGGTGCTGGTTTTTGATTTCGTTGATACCGGATTGGACGAATTCTTTGAGCAAAAATTAGGACAGCCATTACGCTATGCAATCGGCGAATTAATGCTAATACAAGCCGAGGCCAACCTTGGATTCCAATGCGTTCCTTATGCTGTTTTGCTCGCCGCAAATGTTACCTTCGACCCTGTCAACATGGGGCTTGCTGACCTGCGCGAATTATTATGCCATGATCCACGCCTCAACCCTGATGTACGACTTGCTGCGCTCAGTCGTCTGAAACTAAATCCAAGGAACGACGTTCATGTGCTAGTCAGGCAAGCAGCTGCGGAGTTAAGTTTTTCCATTCCAGTGGAACTTAAGTGAGAAGGAGACATGATGACTGAGAAAGGGAACCAAGTTGGCGCGACGAACCTACCCTTGGGACGCATCTTTCGTTTAAAAGATTTACCTGGTTGGCTCGGAAAACGCTTTCGGGTGCCGTCGGACCGGCTGGGTGTAGCTATATTCTCAAATGGTACCGTACGCACTTTTCCACCTGGGGAACATCGCATCCTCTCGGCTTTACAACGCCTGCAGGGTAAAGGGTTTGGGCTTCAAGTTGGGTTTATCCCAGAGAAAGAATTCATCGCCTTATTCAAGCTCGAGTACCTACTCAGTGGGGATCGCGAATTACTCGATGCCAGACTAGTTTGCACAATCGAGATTGCTGAGCCGGTGCGCTTTTTTAGCGAAATCGTTGTTCCGCGTGGCGAGATACGGAACACCGGTGTAGAGTTGGATCCGCAGTTTCTTCAAGATGCACTCGGGGCAGTTACTACTCATTACGCTGCTTCAGATCTGGCATATGGACGGATCGATGAGCGTCTGGTAGCGCAGATACAGGCCAGTCTGGGAGTGCTCCTAGCAGGCCAGGGCATGCATTTGAAGGAAATCTGCCTGCTGACTCTATCGCGTTCGGAAAACCGCGCTCTCGTTGCTGAAAAAGCACAAATGCTCACAGAACGGCTGAGTGACGTCGAAGTACAGGCAAAAATGGCCGGAATTGAAAACCAAGCCCAGTTGGATGAATTTATCCAGCAGATAGATCCCGGACTTCAGCAAGTGGCCCATCTTGGCGTATCTACGAATATTAAGATGGAATCCACTGGATCGCCAAAGGGTCAGTTGGCAAGGGCTGTTCGGACCTGGTTGGGCATTGAATCTGGCCAGGGAGAAAAAAAACGCTCGTGGAGATTGGAGAATTTGTTCCAGCAACGGCAGACCGCCCGCGAGCAGGCATCCAGGAAGAAATCCCATCGTCCTCCGTCTCGATGGTGGCTGCCGCGGGTCTCGTGGATAGTTTTTGTATGTATTGTTGCCTATCTATTAATACGCCTGGTTGAGTGGAATGCGGGTAATGCAAACCTGGCCGACCGACTAAGCATTCATCTAGTAGTCTGGGGTTTTGTTGTTACCGTGATTCTTGAGAGCATCAAGGCTCTCTATGAAAAGAGTGAAAAGATCGCTGATGAAAGCTGGTCACTGCATGGCTATCAACATCTGGATAAGTTGGTGGGAAATGATCGTAAATGGGCAGACGACATCGTCCGCGAGCAGTGCGCACGCGAAATGTTACATATTCGGGATGTGGTTTCGAAGATTCGCGAGATGGAATATAAGCGTGGAAGAACTGAATTGGCTCTAAAATTGAGAAACGAACTGGAACGAAATGCGACCGATTGCGCAGAAAAAGTGCAGCAACGCGAATATGGTCAACCACCCTATGTAACTAGCTTGCGAGTGAGTCAGTATGCCTGGTTGCAAATGCTGGATATTGATGAAGATTTGCTCCTATATGTGCATGGTATCAGTGATAAGGCCAATCTCCTCCAACAGAAAGCCCATTCCGGCGAATTGACTGACGAGATGACCGCTGAGCTTGATGCTGATATCTTGGAATTCTCGAACCGTTTCTTCGAGCGCGGACGTCCATTGCGAATTCCAGACTCGGAAAACGAGAAGAAAGAGTTGAGGTGAAACATGGATATTTTTGGAAAAAAATGCTTCAATTGCGGGCATATGAATACATATCAAGCAGCTTTCTGCGCTCAGTGTGGTATGCGGCTGGCTGGGGGAGAAGTCGAGTGTTGTGTGTGCGGCACACACAACCGCAGCGATGCTCGTTTTTGCAGAGATTGCGGGCGATCGTTGGATGTCACTGCAGCACCGGAAATCCGTGATAATCGCTGGGCGCGTAATGAAGGCGACTTCGCAGTGCGCCTGGATGCTTCCAACCTGGCTGGCATGCTTTCACGCGGAATTGTCGTTAATGTGGGCACGAAAGCATTACTACTGGAAGGAGGCGCCAACTGTGGGGTGCTTGGTCCCGGCACTCACACCCTGGATACTCTGGATAAGCGTTTGTTGGACTGGGTAAAAACTGGTATAGGTTCGCAAGTATCCGTGCTACTTGTGGATGTTACGCCTGCCGAGCTTGAATTCAATGCGGGTGGAATATTTACAAAAGATTCCATAAAGATTGGATTAAGTATTCGCTTGCAGGCTCAAGTGCAAGAGCCTGCCCGTTTCCTGACGAATATACTGGGAGGCCAAGAGCGCTTCACACGTTTAGATTTGACAGGATATCTTTATCCCGAAGTAACCCAGGTGGTTGAAAAATGGGTTGCAAAGCATACTGTCCAGGAACTGGCAGAAGACATAAACCTACGAGAGAAGCTGGAATTGACTCTTGAAGAAGCTTTGCGCACAACTTTTCGACAGACCGGGCTCGAATTTCTCCAGGTGAGGTCATTGAACTTTAACATGGAGCACCTTGACCGCATTAAGGGTATCCGCAGCCGCTATGCCTTGCAGGTTTCCGAAGCGGAAGCGGAAGCAGAAGGTTTAAAAACCTGGCTGGCCGCAGCCAATAAAGTTGATCTCCAAAAGTTCACACAAGAGACTACCAAGGTTGAAAACGATGAGCGCCGTGCTGAACTTTACAAGCGTATGCTCCAGGCGGTAGTGGACGGTAAGATCGACGAGTTGCGTTTTGATGCACAGTTCGAAGCTTTCCTGAATGATATGGATCGCCAGAAGTTGCTGAATGAGAAGGAACGCATTGAATTGCTAAAGACCTGGCAGGATGAAACGGAAGATCGTGATAGAGCCCGAGCCCATCTCCAGGCAAAATTATACCTAGAACGTGAATATACAATACGCACGATCGATCTTCAACTGCGAACAGATCTCTCTAAAAAAGATTTGGAAGCCGAACTGCAGTTGGAGAGAATGCGTACGGATAAGCAGTTTGAAATTGACTCTGCTAAATTTGATTATGATTTAAAACGACGCCATTCTGAAGCAGAATTCAACCGCCAACAGGTAGAAGAACAGTTTCGCATGGATGAAATGGCGCGAAAGGCGAAATTGACTGCAACTGGGGAAGAGAGCGATGAAGAGATCCGCCAACTCGACAAGGAGCTTGAATTGGCATTGAAGGGTATGCGTGGTCTCAAGCAGGTGCGCCATGATGCCGAGCGTAATCAACTAGAACTCGAACAACAAAAGATGGATTTTGAGTGGAGTCAGCGCCAGCGTGAGCTTGAAATTGAGATGCAACACGAACGCATCCGTATGGAACACGAGTTAAACCGCTTGGATAAACTCGGGCAATTGGGTACTGACGCTTTGATCGCGGCAAGCCCAGCCGAGCAAGGAAAAATCCTGGCCGACCTGAAAAAGACCGAAGCTCTAAAAGGGATGAGCGAAGAGCAAATTCTGGCCGCGGCGGCAAAAGATTCACCCGATGTCGCCCACGCCCTGGCAGAGAAATATAGAGCCATAGCTGAAGGAAAATCAGGCGAACGTGAGCGCGACATGTATGAAAAATTACTTGCAGAAAAAGAATCCCGCGAACGAGCCACCATCGAGGGCTGGGATAGGGCCTCTACGCGCGCCAAGGAAACCACCGAACGCGCCCTGGACCGTATTGCGGATGTTGCTCAGGCCTTTGCCCGTGGGCAATCGGGCATACCGCTGGTTACTTCAAACCCGAGTAGCGGGCGGGCAGTTACAACGGCTGGAATCCTTAATGCATCCGTCTCCAGCATTGAGACCAAAACCTGCCTAAACTGCGGGCGTTTTATCATCGCCAGCGCCCGCCACTGTGAACATTGTGGCCATAAGTTCGAAGGTGTGAGTTGAGTGTTTTGTGCATTTTGGCGAAAGTAGATTAGCAATCTGTAGGATAGTATTAAATCGTGTATCAATTACCTGTGATCAAACGCAAATATTTACTTCAATTTACGTTATTTGATGGAGAGTGTTGGGTGCCAACAAAACACGGATGGGGATGTGTATCATGGTTGGATGAAGCGACAGCCATTTTCGCTAATTTGTTTGTGATTACGGATCATATTGTTATTCTTAGAAGCACAGGCATACAGGATGTTAGCCAACAAAAAGTGATTGGTTTGTATCAAATATTTCCGTTTAACTATCAAGAGCATTCTTTGTTTTGCGGCGCACTCACAATGACTGGGATGACATTTGTAAGTAAGAAAATATGGGAAATGCTATCTCAAAAGGAAATGACCCTGTTTTTAGCTATTTTCTATTGGCTCACCTACCAATTTTTGGCTTGTTTGCTGGTGGTCTTATTTGGGTGGTTTGTTTTTCGAGCGAGTTTTGGCTATGTAGGTGATCTGATTTCTTCCTTACCTGCATTTGGAGTTGTTTTATTCTTGGTGATTGTTGCCACAGGACTGCTTGGATTCGCAATGCAAAAGCTGGAATTAGCCTATTACATTGGTTAAGACAGGAACCAACCTAGAAAATGGCGTAAAACGAAAAAAATCGAAAACTTTAC
>CAILYI010000245.1 GCA_903838415.1 uncultured Anaerolineae bacterium
ATCATGTTGCAGTCTCCTCAAGGTTGAATGGGCTTTCCCCGTAAGGTCATCGGGGCATAAGCAAAAAGCGACCACCTGCGCAGGAGGTCTTTGAAACCCAAAGACACTGCGGAAGGTGGTCGCTTCTGGAAAGAATAAGGAAGGGTTGGCGACCGGTTGGCCAACGTTATTTAGCTGTAGAGGCGCATTTTAGCACAATTTTGGGAATGGGGCGGGGGAATTAAGCGATTCTTGATAATTCTGGATTAATCCCACGGCCTGATCAACGCCGTGCTCAGCGCGGATTTTTTCTCCCAGCACAGCAGCCCTGGCGCGCAGAACTGGATCACTGACTGCACGCATGAGGTCAGCCGCCAGGCGCTCGGTAGAGATTTTGAAGAAACCCGCGGAATGGATGCCAACCCCCAGCCGCTGGATGCGGTCAGCCCAGAAGGGCTGATCTCCTCCCAGAGGAATGATAACGGCTGGAATACCCGCGCGCAGTCCGGCAGCGGTGGTGCCCATGCCACCATGATGGACAAGGGCCGCCATCCGGGGAAACAGCCAACTATGTGGCATCTCTTGGATTGGGAAAATCGTTTCGGGCAGCGCTCCTGCCTGAAGACCACCCCAGCCAGAGGCCAACACGCCTCGTTGTCCGCTGGCGGCCAAGGCATCAACGACCAGGCGAGTCATGCGGGCCGGGTTTTGTGTATCCATGCTGCCAAAGCCCACGTAAACAGGAGGCGGTCCGCTTTCAAGGAATTGGATTAGTTCGTGAGGTGGCTGCCAGCCAGCGGGCGGTTCCAGAAACCAGTAACCTGTAACACGGTGGTTGGACGGCCAATCATCCGGTATGGGTAATACGCTTGGGCTGAAACCGTAAAGCGTAGGATTGTTGCGGGCTTGCATCTGCTGAAAGTAATTGTCGATGCGTGGCAATCCCATTTTCAGTCGCCAGCGGTTGAGCGTTACGCGACATATGCTCCAAAAAGCAAACTGCACAATCCTGTGCGTGATCGGATTAGTCAGGAGATTCTCTTGCGCACCCCAAGGAGCAAAAAATGCAGACGGGAAGGCGCGCGTTGGAGCGAGTAGGGCATGGATGGGGGCATGGATGAGAGGAAGACCATGCTTTTCAGCACAATCGGGGATGCCAAAAACCAGTGAAGATGCGATCAGAAGATCCGCGTCGGCGCTGGTACGCCAGTATTCGTCAAATAAGCCTTCCAGCAGTGGCCCAGCGTTGCGCAGGAGGGACGAGAGTATTTTCAACTGTCCACCCTGGCGCACAGCTGCCTGGATTTCAGGAGTACGAATAAACTCCTGCGGATCAAAACCGTGTATGGGGATGAAATCAAGCCCGGCAGCGCAGATCAGTTGACGAAAAATCTCGGAGGCAGGCATGCAAACATGATATCCGGCATTTTTTAACCCCACGCCAAGAGCAACATAAGGTTGTACATCGCCACGCGAGCCTTGAGTCAGTATAGTAATCTTCATCGCGGCATATCAGGCTCGCTCTGCTCCCATTCATCCCAGGTGATCCCATATGGAGCGCCACCACTCATGTAGCCCACAATGAAAGCAAAGCGCTCATCCTGGTCGGGGTTTTCCAGAGCCAGCTTCTGCTTTTTGGTTTCGGCCAGGCTGGCTAGATTCTTGAGAACCGCTTCCTTGTAATCCGCCGGGAATTGGATGCCCAGCATTTCAAGCTCCCGGAAAGTTGTCTCCCAATCCACCCCGAAATACTTCCGGTAGGCCCGGGCTACTTTGTCTTCAGTGTATGCCTGAAGCCAGGACCTGGCAGCAGCCAGCCTTTGTTTCTGGTTGAAGCGTTTTTGTCGTGGGGTGGTGGTTCTGGACATCTATCTCTTACCCCCTTGAAATTGAATTGAAGGTATGCCTGTAGAAACATTCCACAGGCGTAATGCCGTCATTTCGGGATCATCCATGTTTGTTTGCATGGAAATAACGACCTGGTCACCTGGTGCCCACTCAAGATGGTTGTAGATGATTTTACTATCTTCTCCAAAGGCTGTGAGCAATTTCCCGTTGGCAGTTTCCCAAATACGAATGACTCCACCGCCGGTGGCCAGCCTGGTTCCATCCGAAGTGACTGCCATGCTGAAAACCGCGGTGCGGTGGGCTTGAATAAAACCATCGCATTTATTGGTCGCTACTGTCCAGAAACAGACGGTACCATATACATGACCGGAAACAATCCGCTTGCCATCAGGCATCCAGATCACATGCCAGGGATTACTAACACGCTGGTCAAAAAGGCGTACTGCCTCACCAGTATCCGCCTTCCAGCGGCGCAGGCTGTAGGCCATGTCGCTGGTTGAAACCAGGCGCGTACCATCCGGTGACCAGGCAGCTTCCATCACTGAGCTGGCAAAACCGGTCTGTTGTGAGAGCAGTTTTCCCGATGTGGCATCCACAACCATCACACCATGCATATCGGTGCTCAAGGCCAGCGCGGTGCCATCCGGTTTCCAGGCAATATCGAGGATACGCTCATTGAGCATGTCACCTGCAAAATTGGTTTCCAAAACAATTTTCCAGGTGGATGTCTCCCATACTCTCAATACAGCTTCGCCGCCAGCATTTTCAGTGGGTCGTGCCAGATCCACACCCACTCCGGCTGCCAGTTTATTCCCATCCGGCGACCAGGAGACATCATATTGGCTGACCCCGGCCTCAAGACTTTCAAGCAGGGCAAAGTTTTTCAAGTCATACAATTCCAGCCCTCTGGATGTAGCGATTGCGATTGTGCTGCCATCCGGGCTGAGGTCAAAAGACCAGATCACCCCTGGCAAAGTTGTCACCACCTTTGGCGCAACAGCGGGAAGTGGGATAGGCGAGTCTGTGGGTTCTGCTGATGGGGTGAAAACCGGTTGGGGATCAGCAGTTTGGCAGGCAGTCAAAGCGATCATTAAAAAGATGCATACGGCAGTTGTGCGTCTCATACTTTTCCTTATTGCGCTGTAAGATTACCAGCTTCAATAACAGGGTGATCAATCCAATCGGCCAGGCGTAACGGTAAATTCTCTTATTATGGGGAATATAATCTCCTGGGCTTATGCACAGGATAATTTTGCCACAGGTCGGCTCACCCTGAACCAACGATCAGCCAGTGAAGAGCCTACGCTGGAATATCGCTTACGGCATAATCTATTCACCATCAATCGCTACTTGACTTTCAATATCCACGGCCCATTGATCACCCCTTCTATGGCATCGACAATTATGGAATCAGCCTGTGCAGCGCTTAACCCATCTGGAAGTTTCAAATCGGTATAATACCCTGCATGGCTAAATTGACAGTTGAAATCTAGGCCCGGGTATTGTACAGCCAATCGGGCGCGCGCAGATTCACAGGCTGCCTGTGGATAAGTGACACCACCTAAAAGTCGCACCTGATTGATGGAAACTGCGACTGAGGTAGCTTCGGCAATCTCCGCATCCGTGACAGGAAACTCAAACTCAAAACAGCCAACATCCAGGGATCCTCCCGTTGCTGCCAGAACCGGGCGACCATCCAGTACCAGGCTTACGGAAGCAGGTGACGGCCCATAATTTCGATCTGGCAGGGTCAGGCAGAACCTGGCAACAGACTTCACGCTCCCGCTATCAAAATTTGTTAAACTGGCTGTGACACCGTTTTCCGAAATCGTTCCAGTCGTTTGGGGTGGTGTACAGGCCTTTCCCGTTTCACATACCCTGATCAATGCCCAAATTTTATCTCCATCCACGCCAAAAACTTGGGCTCGATCATTAACAAGTGAAAAGTAGACAGCATAGGTGCCTGGTTTGGACGGCGCTATCATTGGGATGGATATAGTAACAACTTCCCCGGATGCAACGTCATGTGGAAAGTTCAATTCCGTGGGGCTGCCCATCATTTCGTTATTTGTTGCGGATGCGAGTTTCAGCCTGTACGAATCTGCATACCAGGTGGTCTGACCAACGTTTTTTATAGTCCACGTTTTGATGAAATTTTCACCCGGTACGATTACAGAATAATCTGGATAGCTTTCACTGATGAAGGTTGCAGCATCTTTACCGGTCTGGATGACCCGGGTTGGTGGTGAAGATGGTGTTGGACTGGGCGTCCATGGCGGAAGAACTGTGCTAGTTGGGGTCAATATTGGGGTTATTGTAGGCATCTGGACGGGTGACTGCGAACCGCTTCGCGAGAGAACACCAGGCAAACAGCCTGAGAACACCAGGCAAACAGCAATCCCCAAAGCAAGGGTTTGGCGCATGCTCACCTTGCCCATCCGTGAATTTCGCCCTGGAGTGCGGGTAACGGCACAACCTGGCAGGTCTCCACATTTACCAGGGCCGGAGTCATGGGTGTATCAGGCTGGTCGGTATTCATCACGCTAATTGCCAGCCAATGTCCATTCGGGCTGAAGAAAGGAGAAGAAACTGCCCAGTGATCCAGTTGAACTAACAGACGCTTGTCCGAACCATCCAGCCGTGAGATGTACAGACCGGGGCCTATTCGTCCCGGAACATGAGCAATATACGCCATCGACTGTCCATCGGGTGAAATGGCAATTCCCGAGTCATACCCCTGTTTTGTGGAAACCAGCACTGCCACTTCGCCAGTATCTGTGTCCAGTGTCTCAAAACGATAATAGCCTGTGTCGTCACCTAGCGCATATACCAGACGCTTTCCATCAGACAGCCAACCTGATAATTCCGGATTTGTTGTGACATCTGTCAGGGCACGAAGACCTTGCCCGTTGGCATCCATCACAAAAATATTGAAACCTTTTCCAGTCTGGCGCAGCAAAGCGATTCTTGTGCCATCTGGTGACCAAAAGGGGGCAAGATAACCATCTCCAACCATTTTTTTCTGCCCGCTGGAGATCTCCAAAATCATCAGTCGGTTGTTTTCATCGGTATATGCCAACAATCGTCCATCTGGTGAGAGTGTGCCTTGTCCAAATACGAGCGGTTTCTCTTCATTGCCAAACAAATTGGTGATGAACAGGGATGGGTCTGGTGAGACTGCTCCGCGCGCGAGCAGCACTTTATTTGGTAAGTCTGAAGGGATTGTGGCCGGATTTTTAAGGGCATCTTTCCACTTTTCAAGTGTGACACAAGCTTCAGTTATATAAACCGGCTCCGCTCCAGCTTCGGGAGCGGGCGGGTTCCAGTCCACAGTCCAATCTCCGCCAAGATAAGCCAGGCGCGCCGAAAGAACCAGTGGAAAGCTCATCGGGGCATCTGTGGTAATTTGAGAAAGAAACAAGCCATACTCTTCATCCCGGTGGTAACCACCTCCGCTTGCAACCGAACTCATACCACTGGTGTCCAACCCACTTTCAAAACTAAAGGTCAACCCCAACAAACGTGGATCCGCTTCCATGCCTATTTCAAATCCACGTTGATCTCCTGACTTGATGTAAGTCGCCTTGAACGCATTGGCCGTCAGGCCTGGTATATCAAGGGGAGTGATGCCGGTTTTGTAGGGCATATTAAGCAGTTCATCAGAGAATGTGAAGTTGTATGGACGCAGATCCAGCTCCAGGCGCACAGCCTCAGCCAGCTCAATCCCCACCTGCTTCACATGCAGAGTCACCGGGGCATTGAAAACCTTGCCGAAAATTTTATAAGCCCACTGGTTATCCCCTGGTGCAATTGGAACGGTTTGCCAATCTATGGGCTCCAGCGGAATTTCACGACCATTGGCATCGAAGGCCTGGATCATACCAGGAGGATTGACTGCCTTGATTCGTTTATCTGTCCATGCGGTGTGGCCAACCAGGTAGTAGCCATCTTCATTTGGAATGAATTTATCCAATACAAACGAGATTCCGTAAAGTGAAGCCGCAGCTTGTGGGTTTTCAGGCGACCACTGGATTTTCCAGATTTGTGTGGAACTCGCCACTGCCAGATTGGAAAGAAGCACTCGTAATTTTCCTTTAGGAACTTCAGCATAAGAGACTGAGACACCAAACTGGCCTGTTCCTGAGCCACCGCCTCCGCCGCCTCCGTTGGGTGTATAGCCAGCAATTTCCAGTGACAGCCCGCTTACATCCGGATCACCGCTGAATTCAAAGCTGTAGCCGCCGCGTGAGTCAGCCCGAATGGTTGTCAGGATGACCGTCCGTCCACCGATCTGGATTGATTGGTTGGGCGTCCATTGCTGTCCAGGTTGTGGATTTTTCCCCGCGTCAAACTCAAATTCCGCAGTTGACCCCGAAATTGTGCCAATGCGCACTCCGCTAAATGTCAGGGTGACCGGAAAGGTAACCGTATTTGCCTTGAACTGGGCACCCCAGTCAAAATTGGGCAAACCGAGGATCTTGGGTGTTTCAGTAAAAACCTCCTGGCCATAGGCATCGATCAAATGGAAATCGGTAAGCTGGATCCACGAAGCGGAAGCAGGATCGGGCTGCCTGGTGATGCCTGTCAAAACATACTCGTCGCCGACCTGCATGGCAGTTTTCAGTTCAACCGGTATCGCCTCTGTGTTGGCAGGCGTATTGGCCGTCGGAACGGTAGACTTGCTTATGGAACTACCGCTTTGCGTGGATGAAGAGCTTGGGACCGGGGTTGCCGTGGAAATGATTTCAATCACCGGCACAACGGTCATATCTGCAGGAGCGGGCTTAAAGCGCAGCGGCACCTGCCAGTTCTCTGGAGCCAGTCCAGGCAGTGTATTTTGGATACATGGTAGGATCAAAGTTGCTTCACGTACATCCATCGGAACAGCTGAATAAACAAATCGGGACTGGCGCATCTGTGCGCCGCCTTCTTGAAATGCCAGGCTGCTGCCATTTGGAAGCCGTACCCAGGGCATGCCGTAGCAGCCGCCTACATTTTCATCATGCGAAAGCGCGCTCCAGGGAACATTTTCCAGGCTGAAAAGGACCACCGTCTTGTCAGAAGTAAGCACCGCTTCGCTTACGGTCAGTTTGATCCCGTCCCTGGTTTGTGTCACCGGCTCTGCCAGCACGCGGATGGGCGCACCCTGCTCAACCAACCCCACGCCCGGAATGTAACCAAGCGAGCGGCCAACCGCGTAAGCTACGCCGGTCAGCAGGCTGAGTGCCAGTAAAACGAGCAGGATCATCAGCGCCGGGCGGGCGCGCAGAGTTTGCATAAGGGTTTTCTTTTCGAGTTTCAGCGCAATGCGCGGATACAGGTTCAGATTTTCCGGCACACGCGAACGGGCGGCAGCATCCAAAGCATCGTGATAATTCTTATTCATTTGGCGCTCCTTTCCGAACGCAGCAGATCGCGCAAACGAGTGCGCGCAGCATTTAGCAGCCACTTGACCGTGCCGGGCGCGGATTGAAGCGCATCTGCCATTTCCTTTTCACTCATTTCCAGGTAGTACCTCTGGACAATTACCGCGCGCTGACGTGGCGAAAGTTTGGACAGGGCAGCGAGAACTTCCTGCGTAAGTTGGCCAGCCTCGACCTGGGCCTCGGGCGAAGCGGCTCGGGACAGGATCGCTTCCACCTCACTGGGGTCATCCGTAAGCGGACCGGATTTGTTGGCCTGTCGCGCGGTATTCAAGGCGGCATTCACAACGCTGTGCATGAGATACGGCTCAAATGGGCGCGTGTCATCGAAATAGCGGATGCGCTGAGTGATGCGGATAAATGTATCCTGGACGACATCTTCAGCAGCCGGTTCATCTTGCGTTATCAGAAAAGCAATCCGGACTGCTTTTGCCTGGTAACACTCGACCAGCGTTTCCAATCCGCTCATATCAGCGCGCTTCAAGCGCTGAATGGCTGTTTGAATTGCTTCGGCAGGAAAATCCTGCGGATCATCCATGAAATGCTCCAAAACTTTTATGCTGGTTCATAATAGATATACACATTGATATGCCAAAAGGTTGGGATATGACCGGAATGAGTTTGGACTGGTAGTGGTCGTTCCAAAATTGGCAATACTCGATCAGGGTAAATAGTAACCCAACTTTGTTCTCAATAACAATATGACGGCTGTTTTCTTCTATTTTGACGGCGTTTTTGCGGATAAAATAGCGATGGCCATCACCACCGGCTAATAAATTTCCAGGAAGACAATTCATGAAAAACTTCAACACGAAAGTAGCCGTTATTACCGGTGCCGGGTCCGGTCTGGGACGCGCCATGGCTTTGCGACTTTACCAGGCTGGTGCGCATCTGGCGCTCTGTGATCTGAATCTTCCCGGGCTGGAAGAAACTCGCCATTTAACCGGTGAGCTTTCTGAACGGATCAGCCTGCACAAAGTGGACGTTTCCGACCGCTCTCAGATGCTTCAATTCGCTCAGGATGTTCTTACCTGGCATGGACATATTGATATTTTGATCAACAATGCTGGGATCAGCCTGAGCCCCGCTCTTTTCGATGACATCTCCGATGAGTATTTTGAGAAAGTCATCAACGTCAATTTATGGGGTGTCTACAATGGCGTCCGCGCGTTTCTACCCCATCTGCGCACACGGCCCGAAGCCAGTATCGTCAATATCTCCAGCCTGGCAGGGCTGGTTGGCCTGTACGGATACAGTCCTTATGCGATGAGCAAGTTTGCCGTACGTGGATTATCTGAAACGTTGCAGAGCGAACTGGTTGGAACAAAGATTTCCGTTCTGGTCGTGCATCCTGGTGGTGTAAAAACCAACATCATCAAGAACGCCATCGATCTGGATGAGAATCAACGTGAAGTTGCCCATCAAAACTTTTCCAAGTTCGCTTTGTTGAGCACGGATGAAGCCGCTCGCCAAATCCTGCGTGCAGTCCAGAAGAAGAAAAACCGCATCATCCTGGGCACAGATGCCAAAGTGGTCAATGCCATCCGGCAGCTATTCCCAGGCAGTTTTCCGGCCATCATCCACGCCATATTTAGTAAGGCGATGTTCAAGTAATAAGAAGAAACAGAGTCAACCAAAAAGAAGCTGAAAATCCTTCTTCTAGATTCGTACCGATAATGCCGGTTCGCCTAATTCTCGGAAATATACCCATCCATAATTTCCCTGAACCACCAACTGTCATCCAAAAATTTCTGTAATTTTCTCCGCAAAAGCACCATGTTAAAATGCCCATAGTAGTTCGTACAACTTAGATTGTACGAAGCAGTATGGTATAATTCACCTGATAATTCAACTTACCGAAGCAAATAAGATGTCAAATTTACTTCGGATAATTTGAAAAACTCTCAAACTAAGCTAACATGCGTGACAGGTGAGGCTAAATGGCAACCACCCTTGATAACTTCGGACAATTTCTGCTTACAAAACCATCCCCAGGACGTCGCAATAAAAAGGCTTCAGCGCAAACTGTGCGTGGCTACCTGGCCGATGTCTCTGCTTTTCTGGCCTGGTGGCAGCAATCTGAAGGTTACGAGCTTACCGAGGACAGCCTGCGGGCTGATCCGTATGCGATCAATTTGAAAGTCTTGCAAGATTACCTCGGCTGGCTGGAAGTTGTACGAAAGTGCGGCGTGGCCACCATCCTGCGTCACGCGGCCAGCTTGCGAGCTTTCACGTTTTATTTGCAGGATGCAAAAGTAATTCAACATGATCCAAGCCGCGGCCTAGATCTACCCACCAGTCAGCGTGCCGACCCAAAGGGGCTGTCCGATGCCCAGCGCGCGCGCTTTGAAGCTGTATTCCAATCCCCCTGGCTGGATAAAACGACAAAACGAAAGCGCTTACCTGAGCAGCTCGAAAACGCCGAGACCCGTCTCTTGCGTGACCGGGCAATGGCTTTTGTAATGCTGTATGCAGGCCCGCGTGTGGAAGAAGTGGCTGCGCTCGATGTGGCTGATATTGAGATCAATGCCCGCTCGGGATCACTTTATATTCGCAAAGGCAAAGGAAACAAAGAACGCACCACCCCATTGGCGCTACCTGTTCGTGAAGCGTTATCAACCTGGCTCGAAGCACGCACAAAGATTGGTGTTCCACATGGCGCGTTGTTTGTGCAACTGCGCAGTAGCACCCAGGGAGAATATCTGCGCTTGGGTGATCGCTCGATTCAAAACATAATTTCGGAAGCTGGAGTTCGGGCTGGCTTGGAGAAGTTGGGTGTAAGCGTTACTCCTCATGTTTTGCGTCACACCTGCGCCTACATGCTGCGGGCTGCCGGTGTACAGCCGGAAGTCCGGGCGCGTTTTCTGGGTCACTCGCTGGAAACTGCCATGCGCTATGGCGCTCCAAAGATGCAGGAGATGGAGCGCGCGGCAGACATTCTGGATAAGTTTGCTACGGTAAAGTTCGGGGACGGCTCAAAGAATAAGCCATGACGTCTCCGGACACTGTACAACGATAACCGGTAAATATATATCCACGACAACTTGGAGAGAAGAAAAAAGCATGAAAATAGACTGGAATGAAAAACCAGACGGTATCAGCATGGTGGAACTGCGGGACTTTATAAGGCGTGCTGTCTCGAACAATGAATTCAGAATTACACGCCTGGAAAGTATTATTTTCAGAGAACAGCGAAGGGCATTAAGACATGCATCCAGTTCAGATGTACTGGTAATCCGGCAAAAGATCGAGAAGGATTGCAAGCAGTATCTTGAGACGCTTCTAAAGTTGGAATACATTGAAACCATCACCGATCCGAAATTTGGGGAGCATTACATGCAAACGGTTGCTGGCGCCGCGTTTGCGATGGCAAGCCCCAAACGATTTACCCGCAAAGCCGCCCAAAAACAACTTGATGAATTTCTCCGACGCTGCCAGGAACTGAACACACAGGTGCCGAATATTGAGAATCCGGAAACCATCTGCCAGGTAGATTCGGTGATTGTATATGGTTCTTTCGCAGCGGATGGCACGACTGATGTTGGTGATGTGGATCTGTGCCTGACCTTATCCGTCCGCGACACAGCTATGTTTCAAAAGCATATAAGAAAAGCCTTTCACAGCTTGGCAGTCTCGGACGCATTGCAACGCGCACCAGAAAATCTCGCCCTGAAAAAGCTGCGAAAGGGGCTCAACATCTTGAGTATTGGCATCAACCTGCCTGATGGGGTCAGTGGTAAATACTTGTTGAAGAGAAACGAGGATTTATCTTGATACTTTGATAGGGTATCCTGGCTCGTAATCAAACACCACTTATTTTTCGTTTTTTACATCACCGTAATGCTCTAAAATCCACAGGCAGGCCAGTTTTGTAGCGCCAAGTTCGTGATAAAACCGGTTATTCAATTCACTCGATTTCACGGCTGAAAGATGTTGAGTACTCATCCCTATACTGGCCGCAAAAGTTTTTTGAGTGATACCCTTTTCTTTCAAACGACCAAGCAAACTTTCGAGAGTCACGCTCTCAAGATATTCGGAAACGTCTGCCAACCCGTTTACCGTATCAAGTTTTTTTGCCACTTTTTCGACAAAACTATCGGGTGCTTTGAGAAAAGTTTCTGCTAAAGCTGCACAATGATGACAATACCCACCTTTACCGATGTAACAGCTACAAGCCGAAATGGTAGTTAATTGTGGGTCAACTTGAATGGAAACAGTATATGTGCCGTGATTGCCAACCACTTTCGCCAAGATTTTTGTGCCAATTCGAACGCACTGCGAGAATTGGCCAATATATTTCCTGGCTTTCTCACCTGGGGTAGATAACCAGTGAGCTTGAATCCCTTTTGTGAGTGTTTCAATATCCGTAGTAGACAAAGCCTTTTACCTCAGCTTTCGAAAACACTGCTGCACATAACAGGTTCGGTTTCAGTGCAACAAAAGGGCTGTCAGTGGTCAATTGGAGCATGTGCGACCCAATGAAGCGACAAAAACACGGATGGGGTAAGGAGCAGCTAGGGTGCCTATTAGCACAGGTTTCTAGTGATTTGGCAACCCAATCAAAACAATCAAAACTCGTAAATGATCCTATTGTTTGCCTCTGAGATCAATTTATTGGCGAAGAAAATGTCGATGATCCGATCAACATCAGCTTGGGGAATATTATTCTGAAACACAAAAGAAATATAGGTAGACAGCGTTGTACGCTTGCGTGGTCGTAATTTCTTTTCTGTTTTCCCCAACTGATCCAACACCCGCTTGTAATTGGGCTCTTCTGCTGCAGCCGATTCCGGCTCAAGCTCAAGCAGGCTGTTGATACGCTTGCATTTCAGGCCATTCTTGTTCAAATGACGAAGCAAGGGGTCAAAGCCTTTGTCTTTTGATAGAACAATGCAGTGCTGGGTAGGTGACTTTTCGAGCACGCGCCCGAGGTGGCAAGCAATGTAAAAATCAAGAGCATTACTGCCATTCCCTTCAACTCGCTGCCATTCCACCCGGCTGCCGAGTTTTTGGGCAGACATCACCAGTTCAATTGGGATGGTTTTCTGGACAAGGCCCACAAAAATGATCACATTGAAATGCTCATCCAATCGAGCCAGATCCACCTGGTGAACATTTTCGAAATCAACAAGCAGGAGTTTAGAGTTCAAGGAAGCCTCCAACGTATTTCCGAGTGTTGCTTGGAATTGGATAAGTATTTCTTACTGGACTTTGGCCATTCTTAATCATTGAATTTGCAAAAATAGGGTATAAAACAGATCTTATCTTGTGGTTTCGGTCTACATGCCGAAATGGAGCATGTGGCACTTTTCAATCATCCCAGCATATTGGCTACCTGTCATTTCAACCTTACCAACTAAACGAATATTTTTAGTCAAACAGCACCGTGCAATTCCGCCCACGCTCTTTTGCTCGATAGAGAGCAATATCGGCACATTTGGTCACATCATCCACCGACTTTCCCTGCGCAGGGAAACTGGCGATCCCTGCGGTAAATTTGACGACGATACTGGTGTTTTCATCAACCACGATGGGGTCGGCGGTAAGAAATGCACGCCATTCTTCAGTACGCTTGGATGCATCTACCGCGCTGGTCTTAGGCATGATCAGCGTAAATTCGTCCCCACCATACCGGCAAGCAACATCTTCAACACGGATCATTTCTTTTATACATAAACCAAGATTTTGGATCGCCCGATCGCCGATGTTATGACCGTAGGTGTCATTCAATATCTTGAGCCCATCCATATCCACCATGATGACGCTTATGGCATGGTTTTCCCGCGCGGCGCGGGAAAACTCACGCACAAGGATATCCTGCATGTAACGGCGGTTGTACAATCCGGTCATCGCATCATGCAGGGCCTGCTCGCGCAAATCCTCCTGTAACAGAATGACCTCATCCATGCTTATCTTCAAGGCCTCTTCTGCCAGTTTACGTTCTGCCAGCTCGTATTTGGCATCAACCAAAAGTTGGGCGCTATCCAGTACCAAGGCAACCAACTGTGCAAACAACACGCCATATTCAACTTGCATCTCACTGAAAACATACCCCGGTTGTGAACGTCCCATGGAAACCACACCAATGCACTCACATCTGACCAGCACGGGAAATTCGGTGGTAGCTCGCAAACCGGCATCCACATAAAGATCACGGCGATACGGATAAGTGGAATAGTCTTCCAGCACCACTGGCAATTTTGTATCAAAAGCTTGCCAGCTCAATTTGGCTTCGGCGCGCCCCACCCGGTCCCCTTTGAGAAATTCCTGATTCCTTGTAAACGTTTTAACGATCAGCTCGCCATCCTTTTCAAGCATCAGTTCGCCGAAAGGCGCATCCAGCAATATCACTGCGCGATCTACAATCATCTGAAGTAATTCATCCATATCGCGGCGGTTGAGCAGATCAAGCGTGATTTGATGCAGAATGGAGAGGTAGTCGTTTTGCTGGCGTAGTTTTTCCTCTGCGCGTTCACGTTCGCGAATTTCCATTCTTGAGCGTTCGAGCGCCTGATCTGCTAATTGGTTATAAAAATACGCCAGCCAGCCGGTCAGCCCAAACGTACATGTGAACACGAACCATTGAAAAGTAGATTCTGTGTAATTGGGCGGGGGCAAGATGCCTGCTTGGTGGGCCAGAATCAAGCCGGCCACCACCAGGGAACTGATAATGGTGGCAGCGATGATGCCCCATATATTGAAAATAAATCCGGACATAATCACCAGCAGCGAAAATAAGGCTGTTGCTGGAGCCAGAATAGTGCCCTCACTGGAAACAAAAACCGTTAGCAAGATAACTGCGGAGATAATGATGAAATATCCAACCCATTTCACCCGATCCGCGAACAACAGGCGACGCAAAAACAAGAACATCCCGATAAAAATGAGGTCAAGCACAAAATTCCTTGGCGGTGTGCTCCTGTCCAGTAAATTACCAAACAAAACCAGGACAAGGAAGCATACGGACAAATTGATCGTGACATTAAGCAATTTTACGCGGTATGTTTTCTTTTCATCGCCTTCAAAAACGGGAGGCGCAAACCATTTTGCGATCGAGCTTATCATCGGCGGTTTCCTAATTTTCTTCAATTTTAATTTGAAAGAGTATATCGCCATTACAGACTTTACGCTGGGCAATCTGGTAAGGATGCAAACAATACCTTCACGCAAAAATGCTTGAAAAAACGGGTAAACTGTACTCATCAACAAATAGGCATACTAACCCCGGCTCCTGAAAGTCCCGGAAGAGCACCGGCATGATAAGCATCAAAACCATGTCCCGTAAGAACCGGGATGGTATCACGCAACCCCGCGAAGGACGCGGGGGGGCTTAGCCGCAAAGTGCGCCAAGAAGATCAGGGCTTTCCCCAGTTTCGCGAAAGCATCGGGATGATATAAGGGAAACCCGGTCATTGGGCGCAAAATGGGAGCTGCCGGACTGCGGTGTCAAGCGATTTTGTGTGGGTGCAACCCACCATCCAGCCTGCCGGTCAACTCGCGCCTTCTGCGGCACTTCTCGCCACTTTACCGGTTGGCATGATAAAGAACTGGCATTTTTTGGAAGCAAGCATGATTCACAGAGCTATTGCTGAACTTGAATAGGTTTGATGTTTCATCTCGTTAATCAAAAACAGGCTCATCTAAAGAGCCTGTTTTTCTTTACAAAACCATACCAACATTTATTTCAGCCAATTCCACCAGTTTGCCCTACCACTCACACAGGATGTATGTTTTATTTGAGGCTTGGGAAGTTTAATACGCTTCCTCTTCATCTTCATCGTCATCAAACAAGTCATCTTCGTCAATATCATCTTCATCCTGCTCTTCCAAATCTTCTTCATCCCATTTTTCTTCACTTGCAACCACACCTTCAGGAGGTGAGTAAGTAACACATCCTTTATCTGGATCAATCTCAGCGGCAGCCGCAGAACAGTAGCCGTCATCGTTGAATATGCAATCTATGTAATGACAGAGAATGCGGGGCATTATTTTCTCCTAATTTACAACTGGTTGAATTACCAAAAAAACTTCTTTTGTGATGATGTGAATAAAGACGAACACTCCGAGCAGTGTGGTGCAACGGAAAACCAACAAAGCTTCTCGTCCAGCCAAATTCTCCTAAATCAGAGCTTCGACTTCTGAACTTGGGCGGGCGAGATTTTACTTCAGGGGGAATAATTACAATACCTTCGCCAAAATTTATAGCTGTTCAAAAATCCCCTATATGCAGGGGTGCAAGTTCTTTAAAAACCACCATATATGGCGGTCAAAAAGTGCGATTTCAAAATTGGCGAGGGTACTGTAATTAGTAAAGCGTTTTCCGCCCTGGCCAGCCAGGAAGCAAGCAATCTCCCGGCGTCATTCGGAAACAGAATGTTCCAACGGTTGACCTGGTAACGGCTGATGCTTTTCTCGGTCACAGCCGCTTGGACACTACGGCCTGCTACAGTTATCCGAATGCCGATGATTTGGAGAAGGCGGCGGGAGAGTTATAAGAAGCCAGCTTGAATCTGGTCGTTCCACAACTCACTTACCAATTTGACTCTGGAAGCGATGTAATCCGCATCTTTTTCTTGCGCGCACAGAAAATAAACCACCTGCGATGTGCGGAACCAGTAGGTCTTGCTTGGGTTCAAACGCGCCTGAAGTTCTGTGACGATACGCTGGATGAACGCGGTTCGTTCTTCCCGTCGAAAATGCTGGTATAGCAAAATTGAGTGACCAGCCTGGAATGTTTTGACTATTTCATCCCAATAAATGTATTTTTCAGAGTTCCGCCGGCCTTTCGCAATTGACTTTACTTCCACGCCATTGTCTGGGTCAAAAAAGATCAGGTCACATCCTGCAAGCTGTTCCCCCATTTCATCGAAATATGTTGCTCGTTTGTCGCCGGAGGCTGTAAGCAGCTTATTGTGAAACACTACCCCGGGCAGCACTTTTTCGTTTTCTGCCAACAGTACATTCCGCCTACGATCCGCCGCAATCCATTGATATAGTAGGTCAAAGAGTTGGGGATCATACTGCCGCCAACACTGTGGTTCATCAAGATAGGTGATGAATTTTCCGTCTGTCCGGCCATCATCTGCCGTTAGCATCCAACAGACACCAATCTTCAATTGGCCATTATTTGCCAGAGTGCGCAACAACCCATACTTTCGATAATCATTAACATCACCAAAATACTGATTCTTCACTGTGGGCTCTTTAAAAACTATTCATTTTCCAGCAGTAATAGCTCGTGCAATAATAAAATCACTTTCCACTATACTTTCGCATATTGACTCTCGATTTTTTATTTCAAATAAATCCAGATGGGAGAAATTATATTCTTTAAAATCACTTGTAGCGCTCGAAACGCTGCTAATATGACGTAGATATTTCATAGGCGATAAGGACCTTGTTGAGCTTGAAATTATGCTTGGAATAGCTTTTCCTTGGGAGATATCTATTTAGAGATTAATGATCCTTACCAGAGCCAGGCGATTACCTGGTTATGATGATAGCAGGCCGTTTGGGAACAACAGCCCGAATACTCAGGAGCCTGATGATATGTAGTCAGGTTCATTCTCCTGAAATAGCGGATAGGGTTTGAAGAAAAAGCGTAATTCGTATTTTTTCATTTTTCTTCCACAATCTGACCTTTGATGAGCAGCGGAAACCCTGGCTCTCCGTCGATTACCAAGTACAACCATTGGTATCCTACTCGCCATTCCGTATTCGCGTTGGTCCTGATTGTGGCTGTTTTCTGATTTAAGCGAATTATTTCACCATGCACGTCATTGTTCTGCTTATCCGGGAAACCGACTATATCACCAACGCTGAGTTGACTTTTCTCCAACCCCGTTTTTGGCGAAATGCTTATGTCAGTGTTGACTTCATCCAGATTGACCCAATAAACTGGTATGGTCCACTGTTGGCGGTCATGCGTATTTTCTACCAACAACTGCGTCCTCTTGAGTCCAATCAGGTTAGCTTCGATCAATCGGTTCGCGGTCGGATCGAAATAGCGAATGACTTGACCCGGCTTTAAACGCTTTTTGATCTCGTCCACCCGTTGTGGGTTTTCCAATTGGTGATTGATCGCTACACTCAATCTGTACAGATCAAACAACGAAGCCTGTTTCAAAGCATCAATGACTTTTGAATAATCCATTCTCTGTTCCTGGACCGCTATTTTATAGAGTTATGGTGTGGTTGGCGGAGCCGTTGACAGCCGCCTCCCCAAATGTCACCTACAAGACGAGGGGAGAGGCTGCCGCCGCTGCTACCACACCATAAAGCGTTTGTGAATCATCTTCTTCCAACAACTCATCCGCATTATCTTCGAGCCATTTTCAAAAATCATCCCCATCAAGAGCATCCA
The DNA here is from genome assembly GCA_903838415.1 of uncultured Anaerolineae bacterium. GTDB lineage: Bacteria > Chloroflexota > Anaerolineae > Anaerolineales > Villigracilaceae > UBA5195. Next base: position 17,614 of record CAILYI010000245.1, read on the forward strand.
ACATTCTGCCCAGGCCGATGATAAAGTCAAAGTTGCCTTCCCCGGCCGTGCGCATCAAGGTGTCAAAGACAAACTTACGCTTGCGTTCATCATCATAAGGCCCGGACATATAAAATGGCTTGCCGTCTCTGCCAAAGGCAACATGGTCTACGCGCGGGTGTGCATCCGGCATATCGAGCATCATGTCTGCCATCTGCGCTTCAAAATCGGGATGCGGCTTGAAACCGTAGCGTTCAGCAAATTCCAGCGCGCCATAGATTACCTCGTGCGCCAGTTCCACTGAACATTTTTCCAGCTCCTCATTGCACATCTCGGGCAACGAGCGCTCGAACCTGGAGAAGGGGATATCCGTTCGGGTATAGGCATCCTTGACCCCAAGACAGGTTAGATCCACCATGTAATTTGCGAACATGACTTTACCAGGCTCCTGCTCGCGAGCTACCACAACCGGTGTGATGCCTGCCTCGTACCATCCTTCCATGATCCAGCAGCCTAAAATCGGATACTCGCGGGCGTGTTGCAGATAGTGGCGCGGGCCAAGCAGCTTCATCGTTTTGATCATCGAATTGGAGATTTGCCGGTTGGGTTTCGGTTGTGGACGGGGTTTCTTATCTTTCTTGGTTTTCTTGCTCATTTGCGTATACTCCTCAGTTCTTCAGTAATGTTTTATAGCACGCGGCTGCACTATTCTACCTTCCCAACTACAGGTTACCAACCGCTTTCTCTTGGAGATCTGTCGTAAGCTGGCTGCTACTCTCTACAGCCCGCCGAATACTGATGGCTTGGAAGATATGGCTCAAGCTCCCCCACCATCACTATTTCTCATAGATATTGTCTGTAAGTGGATTAATGCCAAACTTTCTCTCACGCCTACAAACCGGGCAGCGGTATGTGGCAGAACCCCAAATGTCTTCAAATCGGAACATGGTCATCCGACGTTTTGTGAAGAATACATTGCCTTGTTTATCTGCTACGGGATCGCCGCATTCTTTATTGACACAGTAGACTTCAAGTGTTTTCAGATCATCGAGGTTTGCCATTTTATCTCCTGTCTGTAATTGAATGAATGATTTTCACAGTCTCTCGAACAACAGGCGTGCCCACACCTCGGAAATTATCATCGGAGGGGCACTCTCCCATGCAGCCCATCCACACATCTCATGGTTTTTATTTCCCACTTCATGCCTTTGATGGTTTCTGGGGTTCAGCTTGAGAAACAGAACCTATTAACTTTTTGTGTTTCTCGCTAAAATCCCATCCTTCGCTCTCTAAATCAGAAATAAACCCCTTGATAAATGATGATAAATACGGATAATCCAAAATACTCAAGAAATAAGGATAGTTTTCTGTTACGAGTAGCTTGGCTAGTGGTTTGTAATGACCTTCGTAGGCAGGCCGGTCAAGCAACCTGATTTTTCGTCCATACAGAACTGCATTCAAAAATCCGCTAACGAGTTCTACATAGTTGTAGTAATTCACCCATTGGACTTCTTCTTCATTTAGCTGGCGGTAAATGGCGTCAAAACTACTTTGATTCCAGCGACAACATAATCTAATGACTTCGGGATGTTCTGCTCGGTAATCGACCATCTTATCGTAGATGTCTTCAATTGACCGTTGCATGGAGGCTCGTTGAGATTGCCTGTTTAATGAATAAGACAAATAAGCCAGTAGCGCAGAAATAATCGTACCGATGATCGCAATGTAGATTGACAGCCAGTCTAATTGAAAACTCATCCTATCCTCCAAAACCCTTATTCAACATGGATTCAAACAACCGCTCACGCACTCCGACAAGCTCAGTGCAGTACAGGAGAAAATCTGCGCCCCAATCGATTGATAGGGTGGTCACTGCTATGATGAAGTCCATCGGACGAAGTATCCGTGATAATAGGCCTCTATAAAATGGCTGTCCTTATTTTATCCAAACTAGCCTTACGGTGGTGCATATATTCCTTGTGATATCGCCAACCTCTTGGGAAGGTCAAAAAAAATGGGAATGTTTCTATCAAAGTCATCAACCTGGCTCTGAATCAATTCCCCTTCTAAAAGGCGTTTGATGTAACGTTCAACCTGATCTTTCGACACAAGATTGAAAATCCCTTTATTGAACGTAACCACTGCCTTCCCATTTTCATCTTGAACCGTCTGCTTAAATTCACCAGACGCATCATCTTCGATTTTCTTCTTGAAATACTGCTTTCCCAATATTCTGATGATATCTTCTCGGTAATCAGTTGGAAAGTCATAGTAGCAATAGAAGATTAGTTTAAAGGGTCCTCCGTAACTTGCTTTGAGACAAATATCCACGAGTTGCTTTGGAGATGATATACCATCAACATATCATTGTTGGACAAAGCCCGGTGCGCTGAACTATACCTGCTTACCATTTTCTAATCGCAATGTGTAATATTCATTCCAGGTGAACCAGAATTCTTAGCAAAAAAAGGATTGGGGGCTAACCAATGCAATTAAGTATACGACGACTCGTGTATTTAAACGCAAAAAACTACGGTAGCCTTCCGCAGTCCGCACAATTTGGCAAGAAGGGTCCGAGACCACTGCCCCGGCAACTTTTGAGATTATACTTAAATCACTTATAAGGAACGCTATGTGGGCGGAAGGCTTCAATGTCTGATTTCGAGATCACATTAAACCAGTTCGGGCAGTTTGCGGCGGAACTGTGCAACGAAGTCCGCACATTCCAGCCGGATCTGGTGCTTGTTTTGATGCACTCTGGCTGGCTACCGTTTTTTGCCGGGCGCGAATTATGGAGCCGTGTCGAACTGGCACCTTTTCCGCCGGTGGTCTGCACGAATTTGGGGCGGGAAAAGATCCGTATTTTTGATAAGACGGTTAAGAACCCACATGGAATCACATCCTGGTTTATCGGCAGTAAAGAAAGCGATCCTTCGATTGCTTTCTTTCTCGCCTGGTTGACAGGAAAATCCGACTGGCAAACCGAACTGAAATTGCAGATTCATGAACAACTTGGTGGGAAAATCCCACAGCGCATTTTGATTGTGGATGAATTTATTCATGAAGGCAGCACTTTCCTCCTGACCTTGGGTTTGCTCGATCTGCTTTACCCACAGGCGCAGACACATTTCATTGAGGCAGACCTGACCTGGCAGGATAATTTCTGGGAAGCCTGGGTGCAGGCCTGTCAACCGCAATTACTTGAAACCGAGATTTTTGGGCCGCCTCCTGCCGGACAGATCCGTCACCCATTTTGGCAGGTAGGACGCCAAATCACCATTGGGAGTGCTGACCTGACGCCGGAATCCCTGAAATGGCAAAAGATTTCAGCCGATACTCATCTCCTAGGAGAATTGATTCAGTTCCTCCCGGTGGAAACCTGGCTTTCACTTCCAGCCTGGGCCGAGGGGATAGTTCGGGATGAAATTGCCCGATGCGCCGGAGATTATCTTCCGCAGCCGCCATCCGAGAAAAAGTATCCGGGCCTATCTTTGACCCAACGTCTGTTGCGGGAGCTGTTCCGGCACGGGAGTTTAAGCGTTCAGCATATCAGTGAAACTTGCTCTTTATCCAAACGTCGGGCACGGCTGGAATTATTGCGCCGGGTGGACAGTGGTTGGCTGGTAGTAGAAAAAGTTGGCCGGGAGAACCGCTTTATCCCTTCGCCGAGACTACAATCGGAATATGATCAACAATCGGCGTCGCTGCTCGCATGTTATTGGGTTGCTCCAGGCCAATTGCTAATTGGCGATTTCCCAGGCTGGGATATGGAATATGAGGTTGAAGCCCTCTCGCTGCGTTTGGACTGGCTCCTGGAACAAGGCGTGTCCTGCTACCTCGATCTTTCTGAACAGTATCATTATCGTCCGAAAACTTATCAACGTCTCCTGGAACTGAAAGCCACGGAAAAAGAGCGGGCTGTTATTTATCGGGGCCTGTACACGCCCGGAAAGAATTTACCACCACGCGCCCGCCTGGTTGAAATTCTGGACTTGATCGATCAAGCTCTTGCCAGCGGACAGGTGGTTTACCTCCACGGTCTGCACCTGGGCGGGGTTGAAGATACTCTGGCGGGATGTTGGCTGGTTCGGCACGGGTTGACTGGTCAGCAGGCGCTGGCGAAAATTCAAGAGGCCCGTCGGGAACTGCCGGAAGCCTGGCGACGTGCACCGTATAGCGCACGTGCGCGCAAGTTGATCCGTGGCTAGCGTGAATGATGGCGCACAATTCCACATAATTCAGCAGAATTGTCTCGGAGCTTTTGCAATTTCCTGGGTAGTTTGTCAATATGGGGTGAAAAGCATTACACTACAAAGGGTATGAATGTCATTTGACGGAGATGCTGAATTCTTATACACTTATCTCATGTAGCTGATGCCCTTACACATTTTTATTGAGAGCCTGCGCGAACAACAGGCGGTACGAATATTGGCGATAAATGCGCCTGGAAGTTCGGCAAAAGATTGATATTGATTGAAACACAACGCTGAAACCA
>CAILYI010000246.1 GCA_903838415.1 uncultured Anaerolineae bacterium
ATGGCCTCTGTACCTTGAAATTCGACCTCCGCCGAACAGAAAACGCGGCATGCGAGCGGCGAAAATCGCTTCAACCCGTGTTTCGGGCTGCGTCAGGTCGAATTCTGCAACACGCTCCCTGGTGTGATCGTTTCAGAATGCACACTCGTTCTGCTAAACAGTCCAGCGTTCAACTTGCCAAACTGGAGCAGCGTTGGGCGAATCTCCCACCCAACCTTGCATAGCAAGTTATGCGGAACTGCGATTTTTCGCAATGATATTCGTCAGGCTTGCCCGCCTTGGGTTTCGCGGTACTCGCCGGTGACAACAAAGACTGTGCGTTCGCAGATATTCGTGACACGGTCGGCGAAACGTTCCAGGTTGTGCGCTGCCCACAAGAGCCAATTGGCACGCTCAATGCTCGCCGGTTCAGCGATGATATAGGTCATCAATTCCCGGTAAACCTGGTTGTAAAGCTGGTCTACTTCATCATCTTCTGGCGGGATGAGTCGAGCGACCACGTCATCCTCATTTACAAATGCAGCCAGGGAGCGATGCAGCATGCTCGCCCCTTTTTGGGCCATCAGGGGGATGTCAATAAGGGGTTTCAAAGCAGGCTGGTCACCCATGCGAACATTGATGATACCGATCCCTTTAGCATAATCGCCCATGCGCTCAAGCTCACTGATCACTTCCAGAATGGAGGCGATCAGGCGCAAATCGCGCGCCATCGGCTGCTGGGTGGCGATCAGCACCATGACATGGTTCTCCATCGTAAAGCGTTTATCGTTGATGGCGGCATCCCCTTCTATAATCTTTTTTGACCAGTCCACGTCGCGTTTTTTTAAGGCTTCTACAGAATCCAGCAATGCTTGTTCCACCATGCTTCCCAAAATCAGAATTTCATCTTTGAGGTGCAATATCTCAAGCTCGAATGTTCTACGAGTCGTCATTTTATTTGGCTCCTATCCGTAACGTCCAGTGACATACCCCTCAGTGCGGGTGTCATTGGGGCGGGTGAAGATCGTTGTGGTTTCGTTGAACTCGATCACTGTGCCTGCTCGTTTGCCATCCTCGGCAAGCATCATCATGGCGGTATAATCTGAAGCGCGCGCGGCCTGCTGCATGTTATGGGTCACGATCACAATCGTGTATTCCTGCTTCAGTTCCTGCATCAAATCTTCGATTTTGATGGTCGCGATCGGGTCAAGTGCCGAGGCGGGTTCATCCATCAGGATTACCTCCGGGCGCACCGAGATAGCACGTGCGATGCACAACCGCTGCTGCTGCCCGCCGGAGAGGGAAAGGCCGCTTTGACGCAACTTGTCTTTGACTTCATCCCACAACGCTGCCTGGCGCAGGGAAAACTCCACCAATTCGTCCATGCTGCCTTTATAGCCGTGAATGCGGGCTCCCCATGCAATATTGTCATAGATCGACTTGGGAAATGGGTTGGGTCTTTGAAAAACCATACCGATGCGCCGGCGCACTTCCACCGCATCCACATCCGCGGCATACAGATCTTGGCCCATAAATTTGATTTGACCATCAATATGGGTGCCTGGGTTGAGCTCATTCATGCGATTAAAGGCGCGCAATAAAGTCGATTTGCCACAACCCGAAGGTCCGATGATGGCGGTGATTTTATTGCGTTCTATACTGATATTCACATCAGAGACGGCTTTGAACTCGCCGTAATAAATGCCCAGGTTTTTGGTGGTGAAAACATATTTTTCGCCGGTGCTGGTGAGTTGTTCCATGCTTATTTCTCCTGCAAAACTGCTTGTTTTCTTTTTATAAAAATGGGTCGGGTTAGTATTTTCTGCTCAGCCGGTTTCTTAAAATAATCGCCACCGTGTTCAGGCTGAGTAACATCAGCATTAGCACAACGATGGCTGCCGCAGCCAGGTTGCGGAACTCGGCTTGTGGGCGCGAGGTCCATTGGTAGATTTGGATCGGCAATGTGGTGAATTTTGAGAAGGGTGAACTGGGATCAAAGGTGATAAAAGTGGATGCGCCGATCACCACCAGCGGAGCGGTTTCACCAACAGCACGCGAGATAGCCAAGATAGTACCGGTGAGGATGCCGGGCATGGCATTTGGAAGCACATGACTCCAGACAGTTTGCCACTTGGTGGCCCCGATGCCGTAACTGGCTTTTCGCAAGGACTGCGGCACAGCGCGGATGGCTTCCTGGGCATTTATGATGATAATTGGTAGCACAAGCAGGGCCAAGGTGAAGCCGGCCGAAAGGATAGTGCGGCCATTCGCGGTGGTGGGATCAACCACCCCAAAAACGCCGCCGCTGGTTACTGGCTCCATTGCTCGCACAAATATCGCCAATCCCAGGATGCCGTAGATGATGGAAGGAACCCCGGCCAGATTGTTGATGTTAGTCTGGATCAGGCGGTTGAACCAATGATCATGGGCGTATTCTTCCAGATAAATCGCCGCGCCTACACCCAGCGGAAAGGCCACCAGAATGGTGAACAGGATCGTCCACAGCGAACCGAGTAGCGCGGTACGAATGCCTGCAATGACCGGGTTGGATGACTGTGGGCGGCTGATAAAACCCGGGTTAATCCAGGATTCGAAAGTCAGCTTTGCGCTTGGGAAGTCTTGTTGCAGTTCCAGGTCAATCTGCGTTTTTTTTGTTAGCGAATCCCACAGGCCCCAGGTTTCTTTGACTTCAAATTTCACTACACGTTCGTAAACCAGGTTCAGCACTTCGGCGGATGTGCGTTCCGCAAAGGGTCCATCTTTTTCCAGTTTGGTAAAGGACGCCTTTGAGATTTTGGATTGCAGGACTTTTATCAGTTCTTCTTGGGGTAGCTCATCCAGCGCCACGCCGTTGACGGCCAGTGTAGCGGGGTCCACTTTGGCTTCATAGGCCACGTAGCCGAAAGACTGGTTGATGATGTTCAGCAATAGCACTACAAGCGCCAGGATACCCACTACTGTGGATGCTTGAAAAATGAACCGCCACACGCCACCGCTGCGTTTGCGTTTCGAGACATTATCCAGAAAGGTGAACTGCGGTTTGAGAGGTTGTTCTTTCATTCATACACCTCGCGGAAGCGGCGCACAATTTGCTGGCTGATGATATTCAGTGTGAATGTCATAATGAACAATAACAAGCCGATGGCGAAAATACTGTTGTAATCGATCGAGTCGTAGCTTAAGTCACCGCCGGAAATGCGCACGATGTGCCCGGTCATGGTCTCGGCGCCGACGAAGGGGTTGAGCGTAAACTTGGGCCCGGCCCCGGCGGCAACGGCCACGATCATCGTTTCGCCGATGGCACGCGAGATGCCGACGATGACGGCCGCTGAGATGCCAGAAAGCGCGGCTGGAAGCACAATCTGTAAAGCGGTCTCCAGTTTGGTGGCGCCCATACCATAAGCCGCTTCGCGCAGCGAGCGCGGCACGGCGCTCAGCGCGTCTTCAGTCATCGAACTGATCAGGGGCAGAATAAGGATGCCCATCACCAGCCCAGCCGATGCAGTATTGTAGACTTCGACCACATTGCTGCCAAAAATGCCGCGCAGTAGCGGAGTCATGAAGGTCAGGGCAAAGTAACCGTAAACGATGGTGGGAATGCCCGCCAGCACTTCCAGGATGGGTTTGAGCGTGTTGCGCATCTTGGAGCTAGCGTACTCGCTCAGGTAAATGGCCACACTCAGCCCGAGAGGAATGGCGATCAGCATGGCGATGGTGGTGGTCAGGAAAGTGGCGCTCACCAACGGCCAAACGCCAAATTGGTTGGCATGTGGCGCCCATTTTGTGCCAGAAATAAATTCCCAGAGAGTCACATCGGGTAATTGAAAAAATAGCAGCGCTTCCTTGCCCAACTCATAAACGATCCCCAGGGTGGTGAAGATCGAGAAAAAGCCCGCGAAGAAGAGCAGACCCTGGACGATGGCTTCACCAGGGTGAAAGCGCTTGCCTAACCCGTTACTTAATGCTGGATAGTTGCTTTGGATATTATTCAAAGATTCTGTCATTTCATAACCTCTTCAGAGACAGATTGCCCTGCCCCCTGCGGATTACCAGGGGGCAGGGACTTTTATGGAGACGCCTGTCTTCAATCTCCGGAGGTGTTTACTTGAGTGAAGCTTTCCAGGTTGCAAGCGCTTCGTCGATCAGCGCCTGGCTAGCGGGGAAGTAACCAACGCTCAAGATTTCGTTGTTGACTTCCTTGAGGTAGAAGTTGATGAAGGCGGCCACCTGCGGTTTGTCCTGCAATATCTTGGCGTCCGAGTAGATGAACAGCGGGCGGGAGAGCTTGTACGTGCCATCTTCGGCAGTCTTTTCATCGGGAGCAATACCACCGACCGTCAGGGCCTGCAACTTGCCCTTATTTTCATTGAAGTAAGCGAAGCCGAAGTAGCCTATGGCGTATGGGCTTCCTTCGACGCCTTGCACAAGTACGTTATCATCTTCCGAGAACTGAATGTTGGCGGCCTTGAGAATAGCTGCTTCACCGGCCGGGAGGTTGGCTTTGTTGTCAACTTTGTTAGCTGGAGCCATGACGGCTTCCACGAAGTAGTCAAAGGTACCGGAGTCGGTGCCGGGGCTGAAACGCTGGATGGCTTCGGCGGGCCAACTGGGATCGACATCCGACCATTTTGCAGCGGTGGAGTAGATGGCGGCCAATTGTTCCAGAGTTACATCCTTGAGGAAGGTATTTTCACTGCTGACGACGATCGCCAGAGCATCGGTACCCACGCGAAACTCCAGCGGGGTGCGCGGGCTGGCCAGGGCGGCGCAGGATTCCTTCTCGCTGTCCTTGATCTTGCGCGACGCGTTCGAGATATCGGTTTCGCCGGTCTTGCAGAAACGTTCGAAACCAGCGCCGGTGCCGATGCTGTCGATGGTGATATTTCCGGCAAAGCCTTCTTCCTTGAAGCGTTCGGCCATGCGCTCAGAGAGCGGGTAAACGGTGGATGAACCGGCGCTGATAATGTCACCAGTGACGGCGGCTGGCAGGAACATCGCCATTGGGTCGGCGGTCGGCTCGACAGTGGGTACTTCGGTGGCTGGGACGACTGTTGCGGCCGGAACTTCAGTGGCCTTCGGTGCTTCGGTTGCGGGGACAGCAGTAACGGGTGCGCCGCAGGCGCTCAGCAGCATGCTAGCGACGATAAGGGCGGCGAGGACAACGAACAGGTTCTTACTCATTTTTTTCTTCTCCTTGAAGATATATTTCTTGATTTTTGGTTACAACCTGATTTTGCCATACGGCTATTAAGGACAATTGAAGGATTGTTTAACAACAAGTTAACATTTTATTATTTCGACGAAATTTGAGGATTATCCCAACCCCAATCACCAAGAGTCGGTATGGCTGAGTACATGGTCAGGTCAAGCTGCAGAGGGGTGATGGACACGTAACCAGCCGCGACCGCGCCTACATCTGTACCTTCTTCCGGGGTACCAGTCGGAGCGTCTCCGCCAAACCAAAAATACTCACGCCCACGTGGGTCAACCCGGCGGTCGAGCCGGTCACGATAAACACGCAAGCCTTGCCTGGTGATGCGCGTGCCCTTAATCTGTTCAAGAGGCAAGTAGGGAATATTAATATTCAGAAGCATGCCCGATTGGAGTTTGTGCAGGGCGGTCTTTTCCACGACCTGGCGAGCGATAATCGCGGCGCTGGAATAATCCAACGGCTGAGGATGGTTATCGTTCGTTCCAAGCGAAAAGGCAAGACCGGGAACCTCCCAAATGATGGCTTCCATGGCTGCTGTCACCGTGCCAGAGTAGGTTACGTCATGCCCCAGATTGGCGATTGGATTAATGCCCGATACAACCAGGTCGATCTTTTCGTCAAAATAACCGAGCAAAGCAAGCGCAACGCAATCCGAAGGAGCGCCGTCGCTGGTCAAAGCAGTCGTTCCATCGCTAAGAGTGACTTCCTTGATGCGTAGAGGCCGATCCAGAGTTTTAACGTGCCCGCTGCCCGACCAGTTCCGGTCAGGGGCCAAAATGATCACGTTGGCAATCTTGCGCATTTCCTGCGCCAGCGCTAGCAAACCTGGAGCGCTGACACCATCATCGTTTGTTACTAAAATATGTTTGATTTCGCTCATGATTAATGTTTCTGACGACGTTGTTGGAACGTGTCTACGCAAACCACCGCGATAAAAGCGACGATCGAAAAAACAACAAAGAAATTCATTTTGCGCTCCTTACGCAAATGCCAGATTTAAGTGAATGGGGGCGCTCAACAGATAATCGGCAGCCCATTTTCCAATCACCTTGGCAGCACTCCACTCTGGGCCTTTACGCACCTGGGTCGTCCCTGTCCACAATGCGGCGACCAGGTCAAAAATAGTGCTTCCAGGAAAAATCGTCGCGCCCAAGCCAATCGCTTCAAGAACATGGGCATCGCTGCTGCCGGTTTGAGCCACGCCCAGTCTTTCTGCCCAAATTTTGGCGGCAATATTGCCATCACGATCGAGCGTGGTAGCATTGTAGGTCTCAATGCCAATCAAAATTCGCTCAACCTCATAGTCGCGCAGGGCCTGGTAAATTGAAAAAGCGCTCAGGCTCTTCATACCCATGCCGCCTGCGCCTGGGTGCGGGGCCACACAGAAACCGCCCTGGTCGCCCACGCGCTTGACTGTTTCGATCAAGGGGAGCCCGGCCGGGATGAGCTTACGGATGGAAAGCGCCAGCAAATCCCCTTCGGCGGTGGTGATTTCCACGCCGGGAATGACCTGAATGCCAAACTTCGGCGCAAGCTGTTCGGCCATCAGTGCGCCGCGAATCTCATCGTGATCGGTAATGGCGATCATATCCAGCCCAACCTGGCTGGCGCGATTAAGCACAGCGGGGACAGTGGCTGTGCCGTCGTAGCTAAAGAGTGTATGCATGTGAATATCTGCGAGTCCCATAATTTATCCTTTCTCCATATTCAAAGGATAATATTAATAAGTTAACGCCCCTGTAACGGGGCGTTAACAATGGGTAAAGAGATTGTTATGCTGAAGCCAAAGACAGAGTTTCTCTAGCCATTGCATCCTGTCGTGACAAAAAGAAATATAACAATGGTGAAAAACAGAAGATGTTCATCCTTCGAAGCGGTAGCCACCGCCACGGACGGTGACGATACGTTTTGGATTGGCGGCATCATGTTCGATTTTTAGCCTCAACCAGCGCACATGGACATCGACCGTGCGAGTATCACCAATGTAATCCCAGCCCCAAACGCGTTCCAGGATGAATTCTCTAGTGAGCATCTGGCCTATGTGCTCGCTAAAAAAGACGAGCAAATCGTATTCCTGGGGTTTAATGGGCAATGCCTGACCGTTTATGGTGATTTCGCGGCGGGTTTCGTTGATGGTCAGGTTTCCAAAAATGCGTTCGGATGTGGATGGGGGTGATCGATCGGGGTCGATTTGCAATTTTTCGAGCTCTTCGCGAATAACGAGTGTGCGGCGTAATTGGGCTTTGACGCGCGCGATCAGTTCGCGCATGGAAAAGGGTTTGGTCAGGTAGTCGTCTGCGCCGATCTCAAGGCCGACCACTCGGTCGATTTCGTCGTCACGGGCAGTGAGCATGATAATGGGGGCTTGGAATCTTTCACGGCGCAGTATTTTGCAAACTTCGATACCATTCAATCCTGGGAGCATGATGTCAAGCAGGATCAGATCAGGCTTGAGCTGTCGAGCTGTTTCGAGAGCTTTGCGGCCATTCCCAGTGGTTTCGACACTGTAACCTTGTTTTTGTAAGTTATATGCAAGGGTTTCTTGCAAGGATAGTTCGTCTTCAACGACGAGAATTGTTTCTGGCATGGGTTTCCTGAATAAAAAAATACTATATCATGATTGCCCTATCATCCAGGCAGTCAGAAAAGCTCGCCATGAACACTGCCAGCAGCGATCCAAACCGAACCGATAAGTTATCGTGCAATAAATATGGCTTGAACCCTTTGCTTTTCATCGTTTGATTATAACTTTTGTAAATTAAACATCAACACCATCCAGGTTAAGATTTTGTTAATGTTTCTTCTTTGCCCGGACAATTGACCTTGTTTTTAATGATTTATGAGTTTGAATTATAAAAATAACTGCAAAATTACATCAAATTGGAAAGTGTTAACTGAACTATCTATTACCCACAAGTTGGGCTTTTCCGTTAACGACGACGGACCAAGTGTCGGCCAAATCCTGAAGTCTTTGCCAGCCGCGCCAGATAGCGGTAATCCCGGGTTC
>CAILYI010000247.1 GCA_903838415.1 uncultured Anaerolineae bacterium
AAGATGTTGCAAACTCACGTCAGAAATAAGGGATTTCGTTTTCATACACATTCGATGCGATTTATGAGTAAAATCAACGCCAGTAGACATCAAATCACAAAGAGAGGTTTTATCGTGCCCGTTCAGAAAAAACACATTTTGCACATCAGCAATGCCGATTCGGTAAAAGGATACCGCGTCAACGATTACGAGTACGAATTGCTTTGCAAAATCCGTGAGTTTGAACATCTCGAAACAGAATCGGAAACCATTCGATTTATTATCCGAGAAGTAGCGCGGCTTCGCGGATTACATCCTGGCTCAATACCAGAAACGGAGGAGATGGAGAAATAAGCGAGAGAGCGAACCAGGGTATCACTTGTTTTTTCACTAGACCTCTTGCAAAAGTGATCGTTGACGAAAAAATGTCCTTCGACTACGCTTTTTTGCATCTTTGGATACCGTCCTGAGCGGAGGGCGGCGCGAATTTTTCGCCGTCTGTCGTCGAAGGACGCTCCGCTCAGGACGTATGCCAGAGTTCTATCACGAGCATCTTTCGACCGCCGTCAGCGGCCTGTTAGTTGTACAATCACGGTATTAGCGGTGGGCGAGTGGATTTTCTAGAAATATTGGTTTGGGCGGGCTTTTTCAACGTACGCAATGAGTGACTGTAACCCCGGCAGCAAGTTCAAGCGGAAAAAGGGAGCAAAATGAAACATACATACCTGGCGTTACTGAGTGTTTTACTACTGACAGCCTGCGGGACATTCCTTCTGCCCACGCCCACGCCAACCAGCGTGCCAACCGCAACCGCAACGCTGACGCCCTCCCCAACCGTGACTGTTACACCGACGCCCACAGCAACACCGACGCCGGAAATTGATAGATTGGATGGTGGCGTGGGGGTGCAATTGGCGCCTGACGGCTCGGTTGAAAAAATCTGGCCGCCAGTGGGAATGTCGGAAACTGATCAAAAAACTTTTTTTGATCAATTTGATGTAGAAAGCATGGGGGTAAAGGACAAAGTAAAATTGGTTTATGCAGACAGGTTCCTAAGATACGTTGATGTAAATGATCCTACAATAATACATGCTGAATGGCAAAAATTTGAAAATGGGGGTTATATGTATTGGAATTATAAAGAGCAATTAGTTCGAAATATGTTGGCAGATAATTGTGAAGTGGCACCAGAAGGGGTATTAAGTAAACCGGATTATGGAATTCATGCAGATAATCAAAAAGGTATGGATTACATGAATAAATTAGGATATGATGGAAAAAATTCTTTTTTTGATATTTATTTGGCTATGAGATATATTGGAGAAAAGGGAAAAAATATAGAGGGAAAAATGGAATATTTTTATTCGGACTTTAGATATCCAAAAGTATTAATAGAAGAACTTAATAAACCAGCTAGAGATGTTGCACCATGGGTAGTTGATGTAATTATAAAAGGTTTCGATAATGGTCAGGGATGGTTTGTTTGTCGTAAGAATAAAGGTAATGGTAAATTATTTGTATTGCCGGCTTATGGAGTTGAAATATCGTATGAAAACATGATGGGTTATTATGCAAAAAAATATAAATAGTCAGCGGATTTGTGTTACTATTTATTAGTGAAAAGATTTTTTTTGGTTTTTTTATTGATAATTTTATTTTTATTTGGTGGTTTTTTGTTGTTTTGGGGGAGTGGTGGGGCGGGAATTTTGAGATTGATTTATAGTAATAATTTGCATTTGATACCAAACAGCGATTTGGTAATGCAGGATTTTGTAGATAGGGACCCGAGGAAAATTTTGTCGGGCTATTTTGTATTTGCTGACAAAAAATGGTTGTATTTGTGGACGTTATCGGGGTTAAAACGATTTTCACATTTGGACAACGTTAGTTTTTATAGCTATGTTGATGTTTGTGGCTTGATTGATAGTGGGGCTGATCCCAAAAAATTTGATGGTAGTGAATCGATTTTTTTTACAAATTTAAGCGAATGGGCGGCGATGATGAAGACGGGAAACCTGATAGGGGTATTGCGTGTGGATAATGGCCGCAATCGCGAGGTGATTGACAGGGCGATAAATTACAACAGTAAATATTTGGCATTAACAAATTTAACCAGCCAACAATGCAAATAAAAAAAATATTGACAAAATTTGGCTGGCTTTTATTTTTGTTAATGGGGTTTGGGATGTTGGCCAAAACTACTCTGGCCCAAAATTGTGTTCCACAACTAGTTTCCTATACAGATCAATATCTTGTGACTGGAATTGATTGTGGGATACCGGCGGGATTTTTGACAGGGTGTGGAGTTGGGCAATATACTGTATTTAATGACCCGAATAATCCCTGCCGTAACATTGGGGTGCCAACATCACCCCCCTATCCGGTGGTGGTGATTACCGGTACCCCTGGCGGGGGTGGGGGTCAGTAGAGTACAGGGCAGCACGCCCTTTGCCATATTCGGGGGAATTCGGGTTATTCGTGGCAAAAAACTTGTCCGCTGTTGGAAAACCCTGGTTCTGGTGAAGTTTGTGGTTATGTTTACTCAAACCACCCAATAGATCGGCATCAGGAAAACCCTATAAGGAAACGCAATCCACTACAGAAAAATCTCTGGCTGGAATGAATTCCTGCGAAAAACATATCGCTGCGATCCTGGAATATAGCGGGAACTTGCCATTAATTATCATCGTACTTTGGTTTCCGGCACTGGACAAGAGAAACACCCCGAGTATTCGGGGTGTTCTGTGATGATGATTATCTTTTGCCGTTTTCTTCTCTCGATGTGGCTCGGCTAACCAGCTGGGTTTCTGAAGATGCGGTGTTGGGCTGTCTTTACTAGCTATGTTTTTTCACTTCCTTACGAACATCTTCCCTAGTTGCCACTGGGAACATGACTCTATCTGCGGATCATGAATTGTTGCGTTCTCACGCGCCGCACAATAAAAATCACCGAATCCAGGCAACTGTACAAAATTTCCCAGAGAAGATCCACAGGTAATGCAACGTTTATGCTGATCTTCCCAATCACTCATCACCGCAAGACAAGTGTGACAGTAATGTATTTTACTTTGAACATCCCAGATTTGCGAAACATCTCGAGATAGGCCCGGTTTATGAGCATCTTTATAGAATAGCCGATCGTCGTTGTGCCGCTTCTTCGCACACACCAAATCTTCGCCCTCTAAATTCTTTCCGCACCGAGTGCATGAATACTTGAGCGATACTTGGAAAATACTTGGCCGTTTCCCAACCCCCAATAAGCCATTGCTACCAGCTTTTACCAATACCAATTCAAAATCCCTTGGCTTGGCTAGATAAGCTTTTTTCTCGATCTCGCTCATAGTGTACTA
>CAILYI010000248.1 GCA_903838415.1 uncultured Anaerolineae bacterium
AAAACTTTACCGGTTTTTTATTCCATTATTATGCTGAGTAGCTGAGTACCATGCATAAAATGTTTTTCTGATACTCTGGTAAAATACATTAATTGGTCAACCATAGTTATGAAGATCATGCTTTTCTAATAAATTATCAAGGCAGTCTCACCGTTCAAAGAATTGGTAGTTCATGAAAAACAGAGTAATTCATACATTCAAGTTACAGTTTCTAAGCAAGGACTTAATAGGTTGAGGCCTGCATGACAAAAACGCCAGGGGGAGCTGATTCTCATGAGTCCATTCTGCTGCCTGCTTCTGAACATAACCTGTCTTTTTTATCTGCGGTAAATTCTTATTACAATGGGGATTTTCAGGAAGCGCTAGATTGTTTTAAAAATATCTTAAGCCAGGATCCGGAAAATGTGCTTGCTCGAGAATATGTCAAAAAAGCCGGAAGTGATCTAGCCAACGGTATCGTCCCCAATAAGCGATTGCCTACTGATGCTTTGCAAATTCGGGATCAAGGTCATGTCTTTCAGACCACCGGGCAATATAAGCAGGCGCGTAAGCAATATATTCTGGCACAAAATATAGCCAGGAAGGCGGGTATTCAACTCTGGAAGGCGATTCAGGATGATCTTAAGCAAATAAATATTCTAATAAAGGCAAACAATGAGAAAGAGTTGCTTTCAAACCTGGCTAAAGATGGTAAATTTGAACTAGTTCTGACTATACTCAATGAACCTGTAACTGATTCTTTTACGCAACGCCCCTTTGAGCTAAAGGCACCCATCCGGACTGCGCTTGAAGTTGAAGAAATCGTCAACCTGCTCAACAATGAATATTTTATAACTGTCCAAAGCGCCATGGAACAGTTGCTTGTAGTACGGATGAAAGCTGCTTTTCTCAAAAACACCTTGCCAGAAAATGATCGGCTGCAGCAAACTGATGTCAAGATCAATAATTTGACAAAGAAATGGGTTGAATTCGAGATCAGCCGTGCCCAGTCTATGATAGCCCTGATCCAGGGGAAATATAATTTGCATGAACGAGTCGCATTGATCGAGACTTGTACGTCTGAACTTCAAACAGCCGCCAAACTTGCACCCGACAGCCTGGAAATCGAGAACTTATTGGAAACCAGCCTGAGCGAAAGTCGGACAACGAAAACTGTTTTGGATGAGTTTAAGCATATCGAGGCTTACCTCGAACAAAACAGAAAAGCTGATCTGCTACAAGCCCGTCAATCACTGCTGGCATTAAGAGATTATCGTCCCGACCCGGTCTACCGAAAACTGGCTTCGGCCTTACAGCACCGCTTGTTTGAACACGTTATCACTGAATTAAAAAATCCCCCACTAACGATGGAGAATCATGGTAATGCCAACTACTGGCTATCCCTTGCGGAAGATGACTTATTACATGGGCCAGGCAGCCGAGATACTATTTACCGCTTTAAAAGTCATTTACGGTTACAAGAGCGCAAACTGTCTCGTAATAAATGGCAGAGGATTATTTTTCTCACCTTTTTAGCTTTCACATGCCTTAGTTGCATTTTATCGACTGTTTATTTCCCAGTGATAAAAAATTTCTTCTTACCATAAATCGGTTTTCTTTTCCAGGAGAATACCATGGCGTCTTTTGTCAAAAATTACGAAAATTTTGGCCATTTTGAACTAATCCAGCGCCTTGACATTGGACATTTTGGTCAAGTTTATGAAGCTGTGGATATGAGAAATCCCGAGCTTAGAATAGCGATCAAAATTTTAAAAGAAGAATTCATGGATAGACCGGAAACCCCTCAGATCTTGGAACGCTTTTCGCGTGAGGCAATGGCCACCAAGGAATTGGAAATTTCAGGGCTGGTCAAAACTATTGAGCACGGCGAGATCGCCGGCAGATTCTACATTGCCATGAAACTGGTGCCTGGAAAATCCCTTGATAAAGTCATCAGCGAAAAAGGTTGCTTTCACTGGAACGATGCGATGGCAATCATTGAAAAGCTGGCTTACACGCTCGACAAGCTTCATTCA
Source organism: uncultured Anaerolineae bacterium (assembly GCA_903838415.1). Taxonomy (GTDB): domain Bacteria; phylum Chloroflexota; class Anaerolineae; order Anaerolineales; family Villigracilaceae; genus UBA5195. The sequence goes on from CAILYI010000248.1 coordinate 2,016, forward strand.
AAGGGTGTCATTCACCGCGACCTGAAACCATCCAATATCATCCTTACCAATAATAGAGAACCAACCATCACCGATCTTGGATCTGCTTTTGTTACGGGACTGGCTTCCATCACCTTTACCGGTCAGACGCCTACTACGCCCCCCTATGCTGCGCCTGAAATTTGGAAACATCCAATTCACGTCAAGGAAGCCCATGTTACAGCGGCCACAGATGTTTATGCCCTGGGCTGCATCTTCTATGAAATGCTGACGGGGAAACGTCTGTTTGATGTCGACTCGAATGAAGCCTACCATGCACATGTCGTCCAGGGCGCGCAAATACCAAAAATTTGGCCTGAGGCTGTCCCAAAAGATATAGGAACCATTCTGGCTTATTCAGTTATGAAGGAAATGGCAGATCGCTATCAGACCGCCGGTAATTTCTTTCAGGCGCTTCGCGGGTTGGAAACCGGGAAAACTATTTTCCCCAAGTTTCACCACCCACCTAAATATTCCATTGACAAGCATCTCTGGTTCACCTATACCAGCGTCACTCAGATACGCCAAATTGTAATGCAGGAAGGCTATTTGTGGGCTGCAACATCAGGCGGCGTTATCGGCTTTGACACTACCAGTAGGTTGCCGTCGCGCTACTATACCATTTCGCAAGGCCTCCCTAGTCACGAAGTATCCTGCCTTACCTTCGATTCAAGGACTGGCAGGCTGTGGGCAGCTACTGAAAAAGGAATATGTAATCTGCCATCCGCCAATTTTTATGAACGAGCTCAAACACCGTTTGCCAATCCTCCCAATAATAAAATTCGTTCCATCTTGGTTACCCCGGACGGAAATCTGTGGGGTGCCACTGAAACTGGAGTTTATTGTTTTTCCAATGGGAAATATGAGTTCTACAGCGAAGCCGAGGGCATGAGCGGGTTCAATGCTTACTGCTTGCTAACTGGTCCCGACCAGAAAATCTGGGCTGGAACAGCTTCTGGGGTTGTTCGTTTTAACGGTAAAAGTTGGAACAGGCTCCCAAATGATATTTCCCAAGGATGTCTAGTCCATGTCATGAAGATTGACAAAAACAATGTTACCTGGTTGGGCAGCAGCCGCGGGTTGCTGCGATATTCTCATGGGGATTGGAGAAAATTCGGAACACTAGATGACCTGCCTGCTGATGACATTCTGGATCTTGCCCTGGATGCACATGGGGAATTATGGATTGGCACAATCAAAGGTGTGGCGCGCATGAGTGTAAGCAGCTGTGAAAAAGTCAATCTTCAAACCATCAACGGTGCGCAACTTGAAGAAATTCAGACCCTGGCCTGGGATACTGGCTTTGGCGGGCATCTCTGGCTGGGCACTCCAGTCGGCTTGTTTTTTTATGATGGCAATCTGACCTATCCCATGCAGAATGAACAAGGCTTGCTGGATAACCTTGTTTATTGCAGTCTAAAGGACAATAATAATAACCTGTGGTTTGGAAGTGCCAAAGGGCTTTCACATTGTTATTCCAGTCAGGGAAAGTCACGCTGGGTAAGTTATTCATCAATAGAAAAGGTATACGGGCCTGTAAAAACAATGGTCCAAGACTCGCAGGGAGTCATTTGGATTGGTACTAATCAAGGACTGCTGCAATATGAAAACGGAAATTGGATACATCATCTTGCCGGACATGGCAAGCTGCCGGGCAACACGATCAATGCTTTATTACCAATAGGTAGCTCGCAGGAATTATGGGTAGCCACCAATCTTGGAATCGGTGTTTGGGATGGCCGGCGTTGGAGACAATATCGTCGCCAGCCTGGCCTGGCAAATGAGGAGATCCTATCGCTGGCCTTGGATCCTCTCGGTGGAGTGTGGTGTGGAACAAATGGTGATGGCGCGTCATACTGGAATGGAAATGACTGGCAGGCAGTTGGAGTTGCTGATGGGCTGCGAGGGCGGGTGGTGATGGGCATATCCGGTCGCATCCAGGACGGCAGTCTGTGGTTCGCCACAGACAGTGGAGCATATTGCCGCGAGGCAAATGGCCGCTTTTTAGTGGTAGCGCTGCCTTCGTATGCCGGTCTTATGGTGCGGTGTGTCCTCGCTGATCGCAAAGGCTATATATGGTTTGGCACCAACCAGGGATTGGTCTGCCATCTTGATGAACGTTATGCAACTTTATTTACCACCCGCGACGGACTGGCCGGAAACCAGGTACTTTCCATCTGGCAGGATGCGGAAGACTGCTTATGGTTGAGCACCAATCAGGGAGTTAGCTGTTTGGATTGAACAGAATGGAGTAGATGAAATGACAAACCCGAAATATATACAATTTCTGCAGACAACTTACAAATACGGCGAAATCAAAGGGAAAACCAAGACGGGCGAGGTTTTGATGGCTCTCGATGAGTCCGGCAGGCAGGTGGTGATCAAGCGCCCTCCTTTGAATGAGTCCAATGCCATTATCGCAAAAGCCAATGTAGATCTGGCGCACGAGGAACAAGCTCTGCTTACGCCAGCGATAAAAATACACCCGGCTGCGTGCCATCTGCTGAAATCTGGCAGTGGGGAAGAGCGTGGTCTCACGTATCGATATCTGGTTATCGAATGGGCCGAAGGCACCTTTCTGCCCGATTTGATTAAGAGCTACCAAGGCAAACTTCTCCCACTTAAGATCACCCTAGACATCATTGACCAACTGCTCTCCTTGCTAGCAGCTGCACACGGATCCGGGGTGCTCTATAATGACGTCAAACATGACCACTTATTCTATGACGCGGAAAACCAGCGCCTAAAAGTGATTGACTGGGGTAATGCGGTCATATTAAGTGAACAAACCAGCGATGGTAGTAGCCAAAAGGGCAAAACAGACGATGTGCTTCAATGTGGACAGCTACTATATTATCTGGTAACAGGTGAAGAATATTCGCCACTCCTGCCGGGTCCATGGAAAACGGCGGGAAGGAAGGAGTGGGTCAGCTTACCGGAAAGTTTAGATGTGCAATTGAAAGCCATCATTAACAGGGCTCTACATCCCGAGTCGGAAAAGCGCTATCAAGATGCTGGGGAGATGCGCGGGATTCTCAACCGGTATGCATCCGAGTTAAAGATAAGTATGGACGAGTACCTTGCAACCGGGATGCAAGCTCGCTATGCTGCTGATGAGCAATCCGGGCAAAACGGAGAAAATGCCATCAGGAAAATCCTGAACTACGATCCTGCGAATATACAAGCTTGGGACTTATTGGATGAAATCAATAAAGTTAGCAAGGAACTTCAAGCAAAAAATGAAGTTCAAAGAATGAAGCAAGATGAATACAGGCTGGAGAAAACCCGGCAGGAAATGATCCGGAAGGGGCTTCAGCAACTGGAACACGCAGAATGGGACGAAGCGGAAATGGATTTTCTAGCTATTGGGACGGACTCCCAGGCCGGCCTGTGGCTAAAATACACTAGTTTGGTGCGTCTTGACGGGAAAAAAATCCTTGGCGCTGACGACCGCCAGCAGTTTGAGCAGATGGCGAGCAAAGTCGCCGGGTACTTTTTAGCAGAACCCCCGCAGGCGCAAACCGCGCTAGAGGCCTTCCCGGCAAAAAAGGATGGATTGGATTCACCGTTCAACCGCTTGCTGGAAATAACTGCTGAGTTGGGTGAAATCAATGTTTTACACGCTTTACTGGGCAGGGTTTATCGTTTGTTGAAGATTGAGCGAGACGAATCTGAGCAGACGAATAAACAAATAAATGATCTTACAAATCTGAAGTGGGAAGGTTACAGAGGAAAACTGGCAGAATACCAGTTAGTATTGCATGATGCTTCTGTACAACGCCCCAGCGAAAGCCAGCCCCTCGCCATGAAATCCTATTATAATAATATGCAAAATGAATTAAAAAATGGGTTGGAATGGCTTCAAAAAGTATATTTTCCCCATTCACGAGGACTGCCAAAAAGTCAGGCCCAGAATATCGAAACGGTACTGCTCGAAAGTCTCTCCATAATCCAAAGCATTCTGTCTTATCTGCAGAAAGCCCAGGATGCTCGTAAAGACGATGATGTCAAAAGTGCTGTGAACTATATCATGGATGCTTACCGGCTTGATCCGCAAAATACCCTGCTTATCGATTTGGGCGACAGGTATGCGGATTTGCCCGTACTTCCAAAATACCTGGATGAACTCCCTGCGCAACCAGGCCCAAAGGCATTTGGCGCCTGGCTGGAGAAAGCTTGTCAGATGCTAACGGAGTTTCGAACTAGACACGACAAAATTGTACTTGGTAAGGCCGAACTCGACGGCATCCTTGTATTGCAGGACGGGTGGGGAAGCGTAGTAAAAGCAGCCAAAGAGACCAGCCTGAGCCAAGTCAGGTCTTCACTCCAAAATCTGGAGAGGATTGCTGACAAGAAGGCTTTTCATCCCACGGTGGTAGCAGCGATTAAGAATTTGACCTCAATTGCGCGTGAAAAGCCTTGGCTGTTCCCAGACGAGCCAGACTCCACAAAAGCATTGGCTACACTGATCATTGCAATAGAACAGGGCTCGATTGACAAACAAGTACTAGACTCAAAGATACAGCAAGTCAAAGACCTTTCCGTAACTAAAGCTGAAAATAATTGGGTGGATTACTTTGGATCTTTGGCGCGGGCTCAGATGGCTCTGGGATGCGGCCATGTACAGGATGCCCGACAAGAGCTGAACAAGATTGTGTTTCCCTTCACCAAAGAAAGACATTACATCTATTGGTTAGACGGCGTACTCAAGCTGGCAAACGGTTTGCATGAACTTCAACGACAAGTTTCACAGGGAGCGTATTCTGATTTGCTGCGCATTTATTATTCCGGCGATTCGTCATCATCTGCTCGCAACCCCCTGCTGGGTTTCTTGAAAATCAATCTGGATGCACTGTCCGATCTGCAGGCAAAATTGGAAGCATTTCCGGAAAACCCCTTGCACATTGCGGCAGAACTAGAGCAACTGCCAGGAATCTTACGAAGTTCGAAAAAAGTGAGTGAAAGCATTGAATTTTCCACAAGACTACGAACTAGCCTGGAGCTTTGGTGGGACGGGCGTTTTGTCGAAGCAACTACGAACTTTGGGAGCATCCTGAATAATTTCTACGGTCAGAAAACGAACAATAATGTGCGACAATACTATGACAGTACACAGATTTGTAGTAATAATTTAAAAGAATTAAGATCACTGGTTGCTGAATTGAGCAGCGGTAGGGGGGCTGATCGGTGGGAGCCTAAGGGAGAAATCCGAGAACAACTTGAAAGAATGCATGCGGCTACAGAGAAAATACGCGATCTCCTCCAAGCACAGGGCAATAGCCGCCCCAAAATCTGGCTTCAAGTCTATAACTTAATCAGCCTGAAAAATAATATCGATGAGGCGAAGAACCTGTTGGTTGAATATGGGATCACCCAACAAGATGCCATTTATTTTCTGTTTCGCTATCAGTTGGATAAGATCGTACGAGAGGAAGTTCCACCAGGACCAGGGCCAGGGCCAGGACCAGGACCAGGACCAGGGCCAGGACCAGGACCAGGGCCAGGGCCAGACCCCACTGATATATTAAAAAAGATTTTTATTTTTATGGGTATTGCTGTAATATTCGTGGTCTTAAGTTTGTCGGTCAAGGCGGTTTGGGATAGTTCGTCATCCGAAACACTTACCGACTCTTCGCCCCCACAGGTAGAAGCCACTCAGCAAGTTCCAGCCATTTCTGATATCCTCGCAGTAGCCTGCAAAGGGATTGCTAATGCTCAGTCTGGGCGGGAGTGGGAGCTTGTGATTAAGGTTTTGGATCAAAAAAAAGTCAAGCAGCTAGACCCTGAAAAGACTTGTTCGGATGGACGCTCATTAAATAAGATCAGGGCCAATGCACTCTTTGAACTGGGCAAGATTGCCTATGCAGATAAAAAATTCAAAGATGCTGAATCAAAACTTGGTGATGCTATTACCATAGACGATAGTATGCAGGTAGAACCGTTGCGCAGCTGCGCAGCGGTTCAAAGCAAAGGTAATTTACAAGCAGAAATTCTCCTTCTTTTGGGGACGTTTGATGACAAAACCATCCAGGATGTATGCAAGATAGACTTCAGGGCATATATTACTCCAACGCCAAGCGATGATGGAAAAATAAATATACTAACGACCTTGAACGATGAACGCTATACACAATATTTTTACCGAGATAGACCAGGCAACTATCATTTTATTTTGACAGATGAAAATTTAACGGCATTTGTTCCGTTCAATGATGGGACAATATCAGCAAATTTTGGGCCTTATGAAAGAATGATTGGCTCGGATTGGGCGGACAGGGTACGTTCCGGGGTGCTTGAGTTCTTGCCAGCAGACCAAGAATCTATGCAGCGGGGCTCTGCTGTTGGTTTCCAATTGGGGCGCAGCAATTCTGAACCACCTCTGCGTTTTGTATTGCGCGTGCAAGAAAATATTGACCAGCGCGGAACATGGGCCGTGGCTGATGCGGTGTGGGATGACAATAACCAGATGCATGCTTGCGAGATGTCGGACAAGCTCTATCCACTAGTCAAAGATGGATATCTTCAGAGCCACAGCCTTACTTTTGAATGGGATCCAGATAAACTGCTATTAACCCTAAATGTTGACGGCAAAACTGTTTGCGCCCCATTTGATTGGCAATCGGCCCCAAAGGTCTCGTTGTATATCTCCAGATTGGAAGGCTTTAACGCGCATGTTGCTGTCAGAGATTTGCTGATTTATCTAAAAAAATAAAAGGAATTCTGCCATGCAAAATTTAGAAGATCTGTATGAAATTCGCAATCGGAATGGGACCTTCATCGATGAATATGCCTTAGGATATTCCGCGCGAGTGGTACGTGCCATGTCTTTCAGAACCGGGCAGGATACTGCTTTTAAAATCCTCAGGCGAGAACGCATTAATGAGGTGGATGTCTGGCCGCGCTTTGTTACCGAGGTCAGAATATTAACTGCACTCAATAAAAACCGGGTAGCCGTCAGGATGTTCGATTGTGGATTCGTTTCCGATCATGTCAATGAATTTCCCATTTCCGGCCACATTCAGAGCTGTGATTTGGATGTGGATCAATTTATTAGCCAGTTACCAGGTTACCGCGAACAGGGTTGGCGCCCATACATTGCACTAGAATTGATTCCACTGGCGCACAACTTGTTAAAACTCATCCGAGGTGCGGATGGCAATGGTACGCACGCCTTGCGCCTACCCACTGAAGAAGGCCTGACCCTGGCCATCCAATTTAGTGATTTTTTGCAAGAGATGCATAGCAAGAACATGGTCTATATCGATCACAAACCGGAGCATGCCTATTGGGATGGCAAACAACTGCGCGTAATTGATTTTAATGTTTCCCAGATTTTCAAAGAAAATATCAGTGCGCCTGAAAGTGCCAGCCTGGTACGCAAGGATATGGCCAATTTTGTAAAAGGTGTTCTGTATACCAGTTTTACTGGCCTCGATTTCCGCTACCAGAGCCAAGGCCTGGCACCTTCGGCCCGCCCCTCCGACCCAACCAATGTCGACAAAACCTTCGGCCAGGTTAATCATCTTGATTTTGGTATGCAGGAAACCCTTTTGCCACAGCTTGCCGCACTCATTAACCGAGCAGCGGACAGTTCATCCAATATGACCGCCACAGAATTCACGGATGAACTCAAAAAATGCGCTGCAGCCATGGGGCACGGCAGACCGGGATACCCGGTAACCAAAGATGCAACTCAATCACGCGAAGAAACCTTGAAAGGCTTGGCCGCCTTACGTGATGCTCAAAATAAACTTGAGCAAGCCCGCGATCATTTCCTAACCGCCCGCGAGCTGTGCCCGGAAATTGAAGAAAACAGGCGTCTGTATAAGGCAACCAGTGAATTTTATAATCATCGTGTGCTTCCATAAGAGAGCATAAATAGTGCACAGGATGATTATTAAATAGCCCAGCATCTGTACTTGTAGGTAAAACTTGTCAGGCCTGATCAATAAGTCAGAAAAGGAGAATGAGAATGGATAATAGCGAACTAAAAACCCAGATCGACCGGCTTCGCCAGCGCAGCTCGGATGCTGACCCTCGGCAGTTGGAGGCCATCCTAAATGAGGTACGTCTTTTGCTACCCAAAGCCCATCAAACAGAATGGGAGGATGCTGCACGGGCTTTATTTCGCGATCTACGCGAGCTTACCGACAAAAGCCAGACACCCGATGCAACTTTACCTAACCAGCCGGATATCCAGGGAGAGTTAGCCCGACGGATTGTGCGTGAGCGTTCCCGGATTGAAAGTGGTACTCAGGATGACATGATCCTGGCCATCAGCGGTCTGGGCACCGTGCTGCATGATCTTGGAACCGGATTTGAACAAAAGGGCTTGCGGGACGAGACCCTGGGCGTGTTGCAAATTATAGCCGGCAAGGGACAGTTCTTGCGTCAAAAAGTAAGCGACTGTCTGGCTGGGCCAACCACGCCTCAAACAGAAGAAAGCACCCAGATGCTCAACCTACTCAAGCAAGGTATGGCTGGTGCCTCTAGCCAAAACTCAAACTCGCAGCAGCCACCGCCTTCCCCTGCTGGGGGATCAACATCAGACCGGACATCTGCAGCGTCTACCAACGATGTCACTGATTTAATGAACGAGGCGCGAAAAAAATACTACGCCGGCGATTTGTATGATGCGATTAATCTGTTGAGCGAGGTACTGCGAAGAGAACCCGGCAATACCGAGGCTACCCAAAGGCTAGCTACCTGTGAAGATAACATCCGCCGTGGTGTAGTGCCGGATAGCAAGGTTCCCTTCGAAGCGCGTGTGGCTTTTGGTCGCGCGCAGTCTCTGGAACGTGCTGAGCGCTTTGTGGAATCCCGTGAATTGTATAAGACATCCCTGGATGAAGCGCGCAAAGCGGGTCCCGAGCTTCAGAATTGGCAGGTTGCCCTGGATGCCCTGTTACGCATCGATACCTTGGTGATTGCCCATGAGACTCGCGACGATGCAGATCGGTTGATGAACGAAGACAAGTGGAGTGAGGCAATTGAAAAATATGAAGCTGTCCTGAGATTAAAAGAAGAGGATGGTAGGGCAAAGCAAAACCTGGATATGCTACGCAGAGCTCAGACCCAATCCGAGAATGCACGCATACAACTTACATTGATGACAGGTAATCTGGTTGATATGGGTAAATTGGTGGTCGAACTTATGCAAACCATTCGTCAGTTGCGGCCTCTCATGCCAAAAAGCAAACAATTGAGCGCGATTGAAGCGGAAATCCAGTCCAAAGCACGCAGCATGAAGGACCGCATGTTGGAGAGAGCCAACACACAGATGACCCAAGCCACGATTGCCCCGGCCATCTCAGATCGCAAACGCATGGTAAGCGAAGCCTCGCGCTTGTTGGATTACGCACTGGAAATTTCAGTAGGCGGAGAGCCTGAAACCTTTGAGCTTTCACAAAAAGCAGCCACCGATCTGGCCGAATTAACCCGCGCAGAGAAAGCCCTGGTGGATGCCCGTCAATTAGTTAATGCTGATCAAGATCTTCAACGCCGGCAAGCCAAGGATATATTGGCTGGTTTGAGAAATTATAACCAGGACCCGACCTTTAGACAGTTGGTATCTACACTATTAAGACAATTCATCGATCAAGCCGAAACCGCGTTGCGCGACAAAAGAGTAAGGGATGCTGAGCAGTGGATTGTATCTGCCCAGGGGGAACCTTTTAAAACCATGGGAGCGTCCGAAGAGATTTGGAAACTAACCAATCGACTGGACATTGCCCGGCGAGAACCGTGGATCCGGTTTGCAGGCTATCTGAGTGGTATTGTTGTCTTGCTGTTGATTCTGGGCGTCCTTTTACGTCCGGTTTGGATGCCTATGATATACCCCAGCCCTACAGTCACCCCAACACTGACCCCCACTTTGACGCCCACGCTAGAAGTGGAGGATACTCCCCCTCCCACTTCTACGCCATTACCCTCCTTAACCCCAACCCCTGTTCCTTGCTTTGGAGCAGTCAAAGATTTTGTCCAAGCCAGAGTCATGCCCGATCGCTCAAGCGGAATAGCTTTCTCTTTGCAAACGGCTGAGATCATTGAAATCCTTGACGGAAAACGTGATGCCGCCGGCCTCTTATGGTTAAGTGTGCGCGTAACTCGCGGCGAATCCCAAATGATCGGCTGGGTGAATGGAACTATGGTGAACACCCAGTGTTCTCCAACACCTTAATACCCAAAAAGACGGAGGGGAGATGCCTCCCCTCCGTTGAACCAGAGGTCATCCGTGAGTTCCATCCAGCCATTCAACGACCAACGCATTGCTCACCGAATATTCCCTGTTCAGTTTGAAGGCTGGCTGGGCAACCGATTTATTGTTCCTGACGGGTATTTTGGAATAATATATTCGAATCACTCAGCGGTAAAAGTGATCACAGGAGATGCCTATAAAGTTCCCCTTGCGCTTCCATTGTACTGGGCCGATAAGCAAGTCGGACTCCTTCGACAATCTTTTGAAACAGATATTTGCATTTCTCAACTGCAAACTAGAAAATCGGGTTGGGGCGAAGCCCAGTTTTTGGACTGCTATGCAAGAGTTAAGATTTACATCAGTGAGAAAGGCGCGGGCCGATTTTATGGCCAATTTCTGGCCGAAAAAGCCGCCCTTGAATCTAGCAATCAGAATGGCGGACGTGGTAGTTTGTATTCCAGCGATATTGGGCAGCTTCTTTCTGATGCGTTAAAAAGACCGCCTTTCTTCCAACAAATTTCAGAATACACTCGACATAATTCAGTGGAAGAATTGAGAAATAATGAAAATCATCAAAAAGAAATCAATTATCTATTTGGATCATCCATAGATGATATTTTCAAACAGTGGGGAGTAAGCGCTTATATTGACGGGAAAGTTTCTTTTGAAGAACGGTTTGCATCAGAAACGAAACCATTTTTGTCTGGATCATCAATGATTTCGCAAAAACAAGATCAAGTTGAAATCCAAAAATTATCCTGGATAAATATCCTTAACGATGCTTTTCAATATAGCCAATTATCGCTGAGCATAATGGTTTTGATTGCGGGGCTGATCGGCATTAATTCCTTCACTGTAGATTTTCTTTCATCGTATTGGGTACAGTTTATTTCCATCTTTATTGTCTGGATTATTCTACTGTTAAGCAGTCGTCCGACAATTCGCAAGCTGGCCAGGATGGAAAGTTTCTATCAACCTAGCTCCAAGAGAGTCCGGCTGGACTCCCTGCGGTATGTAATATCTTCCGAATCATCCATATCTTTTAATTTTTGGCGACCAGCTATGGTGCTTGTCCTGGCGATATGGGCAACCTTTAATAGCCTGGCACCCGGTTGGTGGATTCCTGGCCTGGGGGCTTTGCTGGCTACAAGCTTTCTGCTGCTCTATTTAATCATTCCAGATGATTTGTCCGATACACGTCTGCCCCGTTTTATCCCAGCCATCATCCCATTTCTGATCCTGGCCTGGTTTGATAATGCCAGAGCAGAAATTTACGCTCTGGCATATATGTTCATGATCACAATTTTAGCTATGATTTTTTCGAAGAACGCAAAAGATGAGCCTTACCTTTTACTCTCTCTTTCTGTTATTTTTACGCCAATGTTTGCACACATGGGCAGTACCTTATTTGTGCCCCTTCTCTTGGGATTCGTTTTGAAAGATAAATTTGGGAAAATTTCTTTGGCCGGACTGTCTGGCCTTCTGGCTTTTGGCCTGGGGTACTTTCAATTACATCCTGCAACCCATGCTGGTTTAGCTTTCTTCCAAACCGGTTTGCAAGCTATCTTTTGGGCTACTGCAACCTGGGCTGTGGGGATATTTTCAGATCAAGATGAGAATTATTCTGATCTTGTAGCCGGGATGATAGGGCTAGTCGTCCTGTTGACCGGCCTCCTTGTCGGTCACTTTTGGTTACTTGGTCAAACCGGATTGTTGATCAATGCCTGGGGATTTGAAATTGGGATGGCAGCCATCATTACCCTGATTTTAACCATCTTGCCGCGGGCTTTCGCACGTAATAATTATCTACCCACGAACACACCCCATTTAGGTGAAAAATGGCAATAACTTCTACTCCGATCATTATCTGCCCCCAATGTTACAGCCTGATTCTGAATCATAAGCAGTGCCAGAATCCGGGCTGTAGTTGGCAGCGCCCCAAGAATGCAGTACACCCAGGTACTTTGGTCTGGAAAAAACCTTTATATGCCCCTCTCGGGAATCATGTAATTAATCCAGGAATCAAAGATAACAAGCTATGCATTCCTACCGCTGATGATCTCGTCATTATCCTAAATACGCGTGATGGATCGCTGATTAGGGCAATGAACTTAGAACCTTACCAGCAGGCGAGGACAGTCATCGGCACTCCTTATGGCTTTGTATTCACTACCTTCGACTCCCGTTCTCTTGTGCCTGCCACACAATCAGCCACTTTTTGGCTGCTTGACTCTGAAAGCGACAAGGATTCTTGGCGCTTCTCTGCAAATGCTCATAGCCTCTCCGCTCCAGCAGTCGGGGATCGAACAGCGTATTGTTTCACATCCAATCAACAACTATTGGCTTTCGATCTCGTAAACCGGGAAAAATATTGGGAGATACAGATTAATTCAAAATTTACCCAGTGGTCTCAAAACGCTCCCCTGGCATTTGATTCTTACCTTATCCTACCCGGCGGCCCAGGTTTTGGACATGATGGTCATACGATCGCATATAAAGCGGGCAAAATTGCTTGGGAACAAGAACTGAGCACACAATATACACCGGCAGCCGATATGAACATCATTGGCCTGGTGACCGATCTAAAGTCTTTACATTTCCTTGATTTGACGACAGGTGTGAAATTATCAAAAACCGAAGCGCCACGGGCTTTTTCAACCGCTCCAGTATGCTCTAACGGAAGACTCTTTATTGGCGTAAGAGAACAGCATGAAACAAATGCCATCTATGCCTATGGATTGGAGAACCGTAAACGATTATGGCGTTATCAGACATCCGCACCTGTTGTAGTCCCACCCACCCCATACAAGGATCGGGTTTATGCCTGCGATGACACTGGAATGGTATACGAATTAATGGCAGCGACCGGTGAGTTATGTTGGCAGTATTCAGTCAATGATTATCCACGCTCACGGCCACAGGTAAAGGATTCTTCAGTTATCCTTGGCACTCACTCTGGTATGCTATACGCGCTTGCAACCGATGGAATCTATATCGAAAACTGGGATATTGCAGAGCCATCTTTTTATCGCGAGAAGGAGCAATGGGAGTTGTCTGCAGTCAGCTATGCACTTCGCGGGCAGTATGGCGACGCAGGTGATTGTTATGTTCGCGCTGGTTGTTTTCGTGAGGCCGCAGTCATGTTCAGAGAAGATGGAAATATTGAAAAAGCCCTGCATTTTGCAGAAGAATCTAGATGCCTGGAAATTGCTGTGCCCATATTGCATCAGCAGGGACAATTTGAACGGTTGGGTAGCTTATATGACAATCTGGGGCATTTTCGCCAGGCAGCCCAGTTATTTGAAGAAACAAAAAAATGGCAGGAGGCAGCACTGGCATGGGAAAAGGCTCACGAATACTGGAAAGCTGCAAAAAATTATTTACGAGTAGATTGCAAAGATGATGCTGGTCGCATGGCCCTTTTCATCACCGATCTTCAAAAAAAAATACAGGTTTTGGAGAAAGCAGAACTGTATGGCGCTGCTGCCGAGCAGTTGGAAAGTATCGGAGAACTGAAAAAGGCTTTTCAGTTTTATTATCGTTCTGCACAAAGAGAAGATGCGCTGCGAGTTGCAGAAAAACTGGAAGACTGGAAGTTGATTGTGCCACTGGCTCTAGAATTGGCTGAATATGAAAGAGCTGCCAGGGTCTTACTAAAAGACGGACAAAAAGCAGAAGCGGCTCAAGCATTTGAAAAAGCCGGCTTGCAAATAGAAAATAATTTACCGGATGGCGAGGTTTCAATGCGCGCAGCTGAACTTTATCGCGCTGCTCAGGAATGCATGGAGCAAAACGCAGATGAGGCAACGGTACATCGCCTTCAAATAAAAATTGATAAGCATTGTCAATTTCCCAAACTCCGAATTGAATGCAAAGCACCAGATCGAATTCTTATCCTTGAAGAATATGCAACCCTCGAAATCATGCTGTCAAACGTGGGCTGGGGGCAGGCTCGTATGATTTCGCCATATTTAGAGGCGGAGTTCGTAGGGCAGGATACTCAGGTATTCCATTCTTTGAATCCCGGTGAAAAAAGAAAACTTACCATTATGATCCAACCTCACAACGCAAAAAATAATGGCCCCAGCGTCCTTATTCAACTTAATGTTCAGTATTTGGATCGGGCCAGAAATAAATTTCACGATAAAGCAACCATATATGTAGCCATCGCACGCGATTCCACACATGCACAGCAAATGCGACAAACATCCGGCTCAATTAGCAATACTCCCGGACAGCAAACCGTGGTGTATGGGCCTGCATATTTTGCCCCGGTCGATCAGAGTCACCACCAAACCGACACAATCCATCTGAGTACTGGAAAGAGAGTCTCTGTCAGTAGTGAAACGAAGGACAACCAACCTGAGCACTGTACCAAATGTGGATTCTCCTTAAAGAATTTCCCGGAAGAAAAACTCTGCCCACGCTGCGCTGACATTGGGTTGACATAGTCTGCATTCGGGGCCTACTAGTTTGGATCTCTCTTACAGCTGGCAATCCAGCATCTTGAGTTTCAGGAAAATGAGGAGAATAGTATGGATGAGCGAATAATAGATAATGCTGATTATGATGAATTATTTAAAAAAGCTTATAGAAAATCTCTGGATGGTGAATTATTTGAATCGAATGATCTTCTTCATATTATTCTTCAACAGGATCCGGGCAATCTAAAAGTACAACAATTGATCTCGAAAAATGAGCAGCAAATCGAATCAAACTATTTTCCAATACGACTTGTTCCATTTGATGCACGAGTTGCTTACAATGCTGGACAAAGCCTGGAAAAAATTGGCGATTTTCAGGCTGCACGGATTCAATTTATTCTCGCATTACAAAAAGCGCAAGAGGTCAATAATCAAATGCTACGAAACTGGCAACCAGCCTTCGAAGCCTTGACAGCTTTAGATCAAGCGATCATTGCAAACCAGGCTCGTTGTCAGGCTGATGAGCTTGTAAGGCAAGATAAATGGGATGCTGCCGTGGAACAATATGAGGCTGTTTTGAATTTAGTACCACCTGGCAGTCTGGATCATGATTATGCAAAAAATAAATCGGCCAAATTAAGGGCTCGCATTATGCAGCATAATAATGTGATTGAATTTTCTCAAAACATGAGTACTGATCAGGATAATTTCTTAAGTATGGTTGATTTACAGCAAGGACTTCTAAGACTTCAATTGGATTTCCCGGAAAGCAAGAAAATTAAAGATACTGAAAGAAAATTCCTTCACAAGAAAGCATTATTAAAACAAAGCATCACTGGTCGTATCAATTACGCAGTAACACGTTACAAACAGGCGAAATCCCTTGACGAAAAAAAAATAATCGGGGACCGATTGATCCAGGATATCGAGAACGGATTAAAAATATGGTCAGAAGAACAGAATTGGCAGCGTATCTGGGTAGATATAGATTCCGAAAATTTGTCTTTGGAAAAAGATTTTCTGTTGTTTCAGGAAGCAAAACAATTAATCAATGCTGGTGATGAGAACAAATGTGCCCAGGCTCGAAGAAATTTAAATCTTCTGCATGGCTATATAACCGACCCTGCCTATGAGAATTTGGTCATTACGTTGCGTCAGAAGTATGAGGATTTTTCGGATTCCGCTTCAAAAAATAAACAATCAAACCTGGTAGAAAAATTTTCCGCTGTGATAAAAGAGGCTCCGTTTAATTTCTACAAAAGTTCCGACGATTTTCTGCTCCAGTATCTGCGTAGAAAAGTTAATGAAGAGCCGGATAATGCCCAGAGAAAATATTTATTGGACATGGAAATTCGCCGACAAGATCTCTTATTGCAGCAAGCCAACTTGAGAAAAATGAGAGATGAACGCGAAACCAATATCAAGAAATTGGTAAAACAATCCGAGATTTTATTTGCAAGCATGGTCATCACCGCTTTATTTTTTGCAGGTCTTTTAGCTTATGTTATTTTAATAACAGTAAATAAGAATGATTGGCGAACCTGGATTGTTCCAAGTATATCGCCTATCATTACTGGCATTTTGAGCAAATTCCTATACGATCAACGTATTAACCTCAATCAAAGGATCGACAAAGATAGAAAACAGCTTTACGAAGATATTGATCGAGATTTGCAAAAAATTGAAAACAATTTGTTGGATTTGGATAAAGAATTTCATCCTAAAAATGATGACGATGGGACATAATACTTTAGAATTGAAAGCGCACTTAGGATGAATTAAAACATTAAACTCTAAACAGAGTTTCCCTTTATATTGGAGAGATACACTTTGACAGTAAAAATATTTGTAGCAAAAGATGGAAAAGGAAATGAATGGGCCCCAGATACCGTTCATGAAGTGACCAGTTTGGAATGGATGCTTAAGAAGGCCTGGATTGAGTTTCAACGCCTGCCCATGTTGTACTGTATGATTGTTAATTTACGACACCCGAGTGCAGACATGGTGGTTCTTACGGAACGCGGTTTTGGTATTCTCGAGATGAAACACTCATCAGGCGAAATCACAATAGGGCAAGATGGAACATGGTATGCGAATAGGGAGCGTATTCATGCCGGAATTCATCTCAATCCTCGCAGGCAAGTTCAGAAATATGCGGAGGAAATCCGCCCCACCTTGCTTCCATGGTTATTACCTGCAGATCTAAAGAAAAGCCCTGAGCGTTGGAATGATTTGAAATTTCAAACTGGGATATGTTTCACTAACCCAAAAGCTAGGTTTGATAAAGCAAAAGAATTCCTTACACAAAAACGCCCAACACCAATTTTACAATGGGAAAGCGATTTTGCCATAATTAGCCCAGCTGATTTTACGGCCTGGGTAAGAGAGCTGCGGTTCCAGATGGATTCTGGGCCTGCCCAACAATTCCAGCCGGTTCGAGTACTACCTACAACAATCCTGCATATTGCCAATAAAGTTCTGGGGGCTACCGATTGGAAGGAACTACTCTCTGCGATGCCTACCGGGGAACCCTATGGTTACCTGATACTCGAAGATAGTGATGGTCGTCAGGTATTTAACCTTCATCAAGATGAAAGCGTAATTGGCCGCAACCCGGATTGTGATGTTGTCATCCCCGAGCGTTATATCAGGGTGAGTAAGTGGCACTGCAAAATAACGCGTGGTATAAACGGAATTACCATCAAAGATCTGGGAAGTAAGAATGGGACATATTGGAAGGGACAGGCCATTTCGACTTCCACCAGATCTTTTGAATTGACACATGATAGTAATATCACGCTAGGCGGACAATTTTTAACCGAGAAAGTGTGCTTGCTTAGATTTGAGCTGCACGACCAAACCTCATTGAACTCGCTTTCCGCAAAACTAGAAACCCAATAGTTTTTCCGGAAAAACCAGCAGCCAATGACAATTCACAAGTCGATCGATATGTTTCTTATTACTTAGCGCTATCAAACTCAAATTTCAAAGGAAGATAAGCCTGTTGATGTTTCATCACTTCCTTCTGCACCTGCCTTAGTTTTACATTTTACACATTGCATGCCTTATATTTTTCTGCTTTCAAAAACCTTACAGATTTAGTCTGCTGTGCATAACGCAACTTCACGAATACTTCACAAACCTGTTTCACCCAACCATTGATTCCAAACATCGAAATCGCCGACGCCATAACAACCACTCCGACATTTCAGCATTATATCAAGCGTGCTACCATATAATAACCAACATTCTGGATGTGTTTGAGGTTACAAAAACCGATAATCCGAGAATCTATTAGCAGAATTGGCATTGTGCGCACACAACTGCCCAAATTTCATCAAATAACAGCTCGTTTTGCCAAAATATCCCCAAAAAATTGCGTCGCGTAAATAAATCAAGTATAGTTACCCTATGCTATTTTCTTCTCTTTCTCTGGGCGGGTTCGATTTATGTTAAGCGCTGATAGCATCGCTAATGCCGCCAGAAACGCCGCCGGCCAATATTTTCGACTTGTGTTGGTGATCGCTCCCGAGAATTCTGAAAAACCGAATCTACTGAAACAGCTCCATGACCTGCTGGGAGCGACTTCGATTAAAATTGGCGCAGAGATCAGCCAAAGACTTTTAGAGATGACAGAACGACAACGAACATTGCGCCTGCCTCGTTTGTTGGATGACGTTTTGGTTCCTTACCCACTGGAGCAAGTGGTGATTCTCGATAATATCGAGATCTTGTTTGACCTGAGCCTGGCGTTGAACCCGCTCAGCATGTTGCAGAAATTATCCCGTAATCGCACGATAATTGCCTTTTGGGATGGTGCCATGTCCCGTGCGATTTGCTTAGCAAATCGAACCGGGACTACC
>CAILYI010000249.1 GCA_903838415.1 uncultured Anaerolineae bacterium
AGCCAGTTTCGCACGCAATATTGCCCGTTTGGTAAGGCCCCAACCTACCGGAAGCTACTTCCGGTATACGTGCTTATCCACTTTTAGCGGAAACTAAAGATTAATACTAATTATTTTTCTCTATGCTGAAAGAGAGACTGGAGGGTTTCTAAAAAATAGCAGATGCATCGCCGAAAGTTCGATTCTCATTGAATAGCATTTTCAACCCTATAAGGAGAGAACCAAGATGAGCAAACAGGATAAGATCCAAGAACACGATAAGCAAGTGCTACACAAAATGGGTTATGCCCAGGAATTATCACGCCGAATGAGTGGGTTTTCAAACTTCGCGATTTCATTTTCCATTATCTGCATCCTGGCAGGTGGCATCACCGCTTTCCCCTTCGCATTGAGCTCGACTGGCGGCGGCGGCGTTGCCATTGGCTGGTTGGTCGGCGGCACATTTGCCCTGATCGTTTCCTTCGCGATGGGTCAGATTGCATCCTCCTACCCGACCGCGGGCGGCCTCTATCACTGGGGTTCGATCCTGGGTGGCCGCGCCTGGGGCTGGGTGACGGCCTGGTTCAATCTCCTGGGTCTTGTCTTCGTGATCTCCTCAGTGGATGGCGGCCTCTTCCAGCTTTTCCGTGACCTGATCGTCCATGGCATTTTCAACGTGGATGTTTCTGCCGCGACATGGCAGGCCACTACTGCGGGTTCGGGACTGATTTGGCTGGCGGGTATGGCGTTTTTCATCGTGACGCATGCCGCCATCAATCACTTTAGTATCCGGTGGACCACTATTCTTACTGACATCAGTGGGTATTGGATCCTGGCAGTTTCGATCCTGTTGACCATTTCCCTGTTGGTGTTCTCTCCCGTTCCGCTTGATTTATCACGCTTAACGACATTCACCAACTTCTCCGGTGATGCCGGAGGCGGGGTGGTTCCGCCAACAAACAATATGCTCTACGGATTTGTGCTCGGTCTCATCCTGGTCATCTATACCATTACAGGTTATGACGCTTCAGCGCACACATCCGAAGAAACACACGATGCCCAGGTGAATGTGCCGAAGGGCATGTGGCAGGCCGTCTTTTACTCGATGATCTTTGGTTTTTTCATGGTCTCCACGTTTGTGTTGGTCATGCCGAGTGTCGAGGAAGGTGCTGCCCAGGGCTGGAACGTTTTTTATTGGCTGATGGAAAGTTCCAAAATGCCGGATTGGTGGCGCTACGTTTTGTATGTCGGCATTGTCGGCGCCAATTATTTGTGCGGCCTGGCTTGCGTAACATCCTGTTCGCGCATGATGTATGCCTTCGCCCGTGATGAAGGCCTCCCTTTCTCGAAAGTCTTGGCCAACGTCAGTGTTCAATACCGTGTACCCGTCGTTTCGGTTTGGGTCAGCGCGGCTTTGGCCTTCCTGTCCTGTTTATATGGCGGCGCCTTCCTGGTGCTTGCAACCGGGTGCGTAGTCTTCCTGTACATTTCTTACGTTATCCCGGTGGCGGTGGGTATATTTGCCGAAGGCAAAACCTGGAAAGAGAAAGGCCCATTCAATCTCGGCGTGTTTTCAAAACCGAACGCCGTTCTTGCCATCATTGGTGGCCTTATTTTAGCCTGGGTGGGCTTCCAGCCGCCCAACCAACTAGTGGGCTATCTCTTGGTTGGTTTGATCGTTTTCCTGGCCATTCTGTGGTTCGCCAGCGAAAATAAACGCTTCCAAGGCGTCCCCGAAGGTGACAGAATCAAACAACGCCAGAAGATGATCGCTGAAATCGAAAAGAAATACAAAGACTAATTTTCTCTGATCAACATAAGCGCGGCATCTCGTCAGGGATGCCGCGCTATGAATTGTCCTGACACTTACACTAATCCTGATATCTTTGCTATAATCACCTTTACATTGTTGCATTCATCACTAATAAAAAAGTTCTGAGCGGCAGAGGCCTCATGAAATTAGCACTGGTCATTGGCTCGACAATTGCCACAATCAAAGATGAAAAACTGAGCGGTCGCAAACTGCTCATCGTGCGCGAATCGGATGACACCGGCAAACCGGTCGGCAATCCGTTTGTGGCAGTGGATACCGTCAGCGCCGGGACGGGCGATCTTGTGTTGGTCGTGACCGGCTCCTCGGCGCGCTACACCGACATCACGCGTGATATTCCAACCGATGCCACCATCGTTGGGGTAATTGACTCGCTCGAACAAAGCGGCAAGGTCACATTTAGAAAGAGCTAAATCCTAAGGGTTTTTGAAACCTTTAGGATTTCTTGCTATCTATGGCAGACACCCGCTCCCTGCTCTCCGTCGGCATCGACGTTGGCACCACCACCACCCAGATCATTTTTTCGCGCCTAAAGCTGGCGGATGTGGCCCGACCAGGGCAAATTCCGCGCATGGCAATTACCGGGCGCGAAGTTCTTTACCAAAGTCCGATCGTATTCACCCCTCTTTCAGATCGCCAGACGGTGGACGCCGCCCGGCTGAACGAAATCGTCCGCGGCGAATATGCCGCCGCCAACGTGGACCCAGCCCAGGTTGAGACCGGCGCGGTCATCATTACCGGCGAGACCGCCAAAAAGAAAAACGCGGATGAGATCGTCCGGGCGCTGGCCGGGCTGGCCGGTGAGTTCGTCGTCAGCGTGGCCGGGCCAAATGTGGAGAGTCTCATCTCCGGGCGCGGCGCGGGCGCGGCGCAGTACTCGCAGTCGCGCTATACGACCGTCACCAACGTCGACATCGGCGGCGGTAGCGCCAACAGTGTCACGTTCCGCAGCGGCGCCTTCCTGGCGACCGCCGCGATGAACTACGGCGGACGGATTCTCGAAATCGAGCATGCCATCGGAAAAATCCGTCACATTGCCGAGCCTGCGAAACTGGTTTTAGCCGACATCGGCCTGCACCTTGAAATTGGCTCGTCGCCCTCGTTATCAGATTTGCGCCGTTTCACCGACCGTATGGCCGATATGACGCTAGAGCTGATCGAAGGGACGGTCTCGCCGCTGGCGCAAAAGTTGTATCTCACCCCGCCGACGCCGGTTTCCGGCAAAGGTTCGGTGCTGATGTTCTCCGGCGGGATTGGGCATTACTACTACGCCCCGCTGACTCTTAATTCCGTCAGTGATGTGACCCTGCACGATGACGTTGGCCCGCTACTGGCCGAATCGCTTCGTCAGCACCCGGCGCTCTCCTCGTACGAAGTCCGCCAACCGGCTGAGACTCTGCGCGCCACAGTGTTGGGAGCCTCCACTCAAACGGTCACCCTCTCCGGGTCGACGATTTGGGCTGAACGGGAAATCCTGCCGCTGAGAAATGTCCCGGTCATCCGCCCAACGCTCGAAGCGGAGTTGAATCCCGAAAAAGTGGCCGCCGCGATTGCCGAAGCCGTCCGCCGCTGGGATGTGGATACCAATTCTGACAATTTCGCAGTGGCGCTCGATCTGCACCGCGCCCTGGATTACACCGCCCTTTTACAACTTTCCACCGGCCTGAGCGAGTTCGCCAAAGCCCTGCCGCCCGAAAAAGCGCTGATCGTCATCATCGAACGCGATTATGCCCAGGCGCTCGGCCAGACCGTCAAAGGGCTGATGCCCAAACGCTCGCTGCTGGTCATTGACCAGGTCGGCCTGCTGGAAGGTGACTACATCGACGTCGGCACCCCGCTCATGGATGGTCGCGTCGTTCCGCTCAGTGTCAAAACATTAGTTTTTTACCATTGAAAATAGCGAGGGTCGAGTAGCCGACGCTCTTTCGGCATATCGAGACTCGGTATCGTTGGTTTCGACACATGCACTGCACCAAACGCAGTGCGGTGCAAGTGTGCGGGCGGGAAAATGCCGCCCTACTCAACCAGCATCTCTGAAACAGGAGACCTACATGCTCCTACGCACCAAACTGCACGGTAAAACCTACGAATTCCCCGATATCCGCCTGCTGATGGGCAAGGCCAACGAGGAAAAATCCGGCGACCGCCTGGCCGGAGTCGCCGCCGAGACCGCCGCCGAGCGCATTGCCGCGCGCCTGGTGCTGGCCGAAGTTCCACTCTGGGTGTTGCGCGAAAATCCCGCCGTGCCCTACGCGGATGACGAAGTCACGCGCGTCATCCAGGATGCGGTTAACGAGACTGTCTACAACGAGATCAAGGGTTGGACGGTCGGTCAATTCCGCGAGTGGCTGCTGGCCGACACCACCACGCCCGAGATGATTCGCCGCATCTCCAACGGCCTGACTGCCGAAATGATCTCCGCGGTCACCAAGTTGATGTCGAATCTCGACCTGATGTACGGCGCCAGCAAAATCCGCGTCATGGCGCACTGCAACAACACCATCGGCGCGCCGAACACGCTCTCCAGCCGCCTGCAGCCCAACCATCCGACCGACTCGCCCGAAGGCATCCGCGCCGAACTGTACGAAGGCCTGGCCTACGGCTCCGGCGACTCAGTCATCGGAATCAACCCGGTCGACGACTCGTACTCTTCCGTGGCGCGCCTGCTCGACATGACCTACGACGTCATCAAAACCTGGGAAATCCCCACCCAAAACTGCGTCCTGGCCCACGTCACCACGCAGATGAAGTGCCTGCAATCTGGTTCGCCGGTCGGCTTGGTTTTCCAGTCCATTTCCGGCTCGCAAAAAGGCAACGACTCCTTCGGCATCTCGGTTGGGATGCTCGACGAAGCCTACGCCCTCGCCAAAAAACATTGCTTCCCCGCCGGACCTAACTTCATGTATTTTGAAACCGGTCAGGGCTCGGCCCTTTCCGCTGAAGCCCACAACGGCTGGGACCAGCTCACCCTCGAAGCCCGCAACTACGGCCTGGCCAAACGCTGGAACCCCTTCCAGGTCAACACCGTGGTTGGCTTTATCGGCCCCGAGTACCTCTACGACGCCCGCCAGATCCAGCGCGCCGGTCTCGAAGACCACTTCATGGGTAAACTGACCGGCATCCCGATGGGCGTAGACGCCTGCTATACCAATCACGCCCGTGCCGACCAGAACGCCATCGAAAACCTGGCCGTCATGCTGACCGCCGCGGGCTGCAACTACTTCATGGGCGTCCCGATGGGCGACGACTCGATGCTCTCGTACCAGTGCACATCCTACCACGACGCGCCCACCCTGCGCCAACTGTTCAAAGCCCGCCCCGCCGCCGAATTCGAAGCCTGGCTGGTCTCGCTCGGCCTGATGAAAGACGGCGTCCTGACCGAAAAAGCCGGCGACCCGACGTTTTTCTTGAAACGTTAATTGGAGATGGAAAATGGATGACTCCAAACTGAACGAAATCGTGGAATCCGTTGTCCGGCAGTTAATCGCCGCCGGAGCCGTCTCCGGGATTCAACAACCCGCAGCCGTTGTTCCAGCTAATCAGCCTGCTCCTGCCGCCGCCCCCGCACCGGTCGCTCCTCCAATCTCCAATCTCCAACCTTCGACCTCCAATATCGCACTCACCATCGACCTGCCCGACCCGACGACCGACGATCTGCGCTACAAAGCGCGCGTCAAAAACCCAAGCGATCCCGCCGCACTGTCGGAATTGATCAACTCCACCACCGCGCGCATCGGCGTCGGACGCGCCGGCCCGCGTTACAACACCGCATCGCTGCTGCTCTTCCAGGGCGACCACGCCATCACACAGGATGCGCTTTACCGCGACATTGACCAGAAACTGCTCGACGAGTTCGGCCTGTTCACCGTTCAGACCAACATCACTGGCGGCAAGGAACAGTTCCTGCTACGTCCCGATCTCGGCCGCCAGTTGAGCGACGAAGCCAAGCGCACCCTCGCCGAAAAATGCGTCAAAAAACCAAATATCCAGCTCGTCATCGGTGATGGACTCAGCGCTGCGGCCATTGAGGCCAACCTGCGCCAGATTTTCCCGGTCATCAAGCAGGGTGTCCAGGCTGCTGGACTGACGCTGGGTACACCCTTCCACATCAAATACTGCCGCGTCGGCGTGATGAACGACATCGGCGACGCTATCCAACCGGACGTAGTTCTACTGTTGATTGGCGAGCGCCCCGGCCTGGGCCGCGCCGAGTCGATGAGCGTCTACATGGGCTACCAGCCCAAATCCGGCGACACCGACGCCGACCGCGACGTGGTTTGCAACATCTTCGAAAACGGCGGCACCAATCCACTCGAAGCCGGTGCCTTTGTGGTACAGATTGCCCAGAAAATGAGGCAGCATCAGGCCTCGGGCGTTAAGTTGAAACTGGCAGCGTAACAGGAGACCCCATGGCAATTCTCGACCCCATCTACGCCAATCCGCTCTCGGTTCGCATGATCCCCAATGTGGACGCGAACTTTGCCGAACAGCTGAAACTCCGACCAGACCAGCACTCCATCGGCCTGATCACCGCCGATAATGATGACGCCACCTACGTCTCGGTCGACGAAGCCACCAAAATGGCCGATGTGGAAGTGGTCTATGCGCGTTCGTTCTACGCGGGCGCGGCGCACGCCTCCGGGCTGCTTTCCGGCGAGATCATGGCCATCATCGCCGGGCCGAATCCGGCCGAAGTGCGCGCCGGTTTGAACGCGGCCCTGAACTACATGAAAACCGAGGCCATCTGGTATTCGGCCAACGAGAACGCCTCGATCGCCTTCTTCCCGCACCTGATTTCGCGCACCGGGTCGTATCTCTCCGGCGTCTGCAACATCCCGCTGGGAGCGCCGATCGCCTACCTGGTGGCCCCACCGATGGAAGGCCTGGTGGCGCTGGATGCGGCGCTCAAGGCCTCGGCCACACAAATCTGCTCGCTGACCATGCCGCCCTCCGAGACCAACTACATGGGCGTCATGCTGACCGGCGACCAGCCCGCCTGCAAAGCCGCCACCATCGCCTTCCGCGAGATGGTGCTAGAAATCGCTCGCGACCCGATTAAATTCTAAATATTATCCACGAAGTTCACGAAGGACACTAAGTTTTTCGTGAACTTCGTGAACTTCGTGGGAAAAAGGCAAACCTATGCCCGAACTCGATAACGACCTGCTCTCCATTCAAGAAGCCCGCACCCTGGCAACTGCCGCGCGCGAGGCGCAAAAACAGTTCATCCACGCTTCACAGGCCGAAGTGGATCGCATCTGCCAGGCCATGGCTGAAGCCGCTTATGCCGCATCCGAGCGCCTGGGACGGATGGCCGCCGAGGAAACCGGCTACGGCGTCCCGGAGCATAAAACGCTCAAGAACGTGCTCTCATCCAAACTGCTGTGGGACGAGATCAAGGACATTCCCACGGTTGGTGTAATCCGGCACGACATCAAAAAGAAAATCTACGACATCGCCTGGCCGATGGGCGTGGTCGCGGCGCTGACTCCCAGCACCAACCCGACCTCGACCACCATGTACAAGACGCTGATCTCGGTCAAAGCGCGGAATGGCATCGTCGTCGCGCCACATCCGTATGCGGCGAAATGTTCTGCCGAAACCTCGCGCCTGATGGCTGAAGCCGGGGAACGCGCCGGGATGCCAAAGGGGCTGGTTTCGTGCATGACCAAGGTCACGCTGCCTGGCACCCAGGAATTAATGAAGCACAAATATGTGGCCGTCATCCTGGCCACCGGCGGCTCAGACATGGTGCGCGCGGCGCATTCGGTCGGGAAACCGGCTTACGGCGTCGGGCCGGGGAATGTCCCGGTGTATGTTGACCGCTCGGCGGACCTGGCGCGGGCGGCAAAATATATCGTCGCGTCGAAGGCCTTTGACCATTCCGTGATATGCGCCACCGAACAGGCCGTCGTGGCCGATAAACCAATCGCGGCGCAGCTCGAAGAGTTGATGAAGGCTGAAGGCGCGTATTTCGTCAACGACGAGCAAGCCCGCGCCCTGGCCGAAATCCTGTTTGTCGGGCACCTGCCCAACCCGAAATCGGTTGGAAAGAGTCCGCAGCAGCTGGCGCAGATGTGCGGGATCAGCGTCCCAGCCACAGCGCGGATTCTCGTTGCGAAGCTAAAAGGTGTCGGCGCGAGCGAACCGCTCTCCGGCGAGAAATTGACTACCGTCCTCGGCTGGTACGAGGTTGACGGCTGGGAATCCGGCTGTGAGCGCAGTCTCGAGCTGATCAATTATGGCGGTCGCGGCCACTCGCTGGTCATTCACGCCCAGGATGAGAAAGTCGTCATGCAGTTCGGGCTGGAGAAGCCGGTTTTCCGCATCCTGGTCAACACGTTTGGCACGCTCGGCGCGACCGGGTACACGACCGGCGTGATGCCGTCGATGACGCTCGGCTCGGGCGGGGTGGGCGGCGCGATTACGGGTGATAACATTACCGTGCATCACCTGTACAACATCAAGCGCCTAGCCTACGAGATCACCCCGCCGCCGGAGGCTGCCATGCAGCCCGGCTCCACTGACGACCCGGCCCAGCTAACCGGGAAAATATCTGCAGCCCCCGTTTCAGTCGGCGCGGCAGATGTCCAAATCGAGGAGATTGTCCGCCGCGTGCTGGCGGAGCTCAAAAAGTAGTTTCCAGTAAGGACGACCCTTCAAGGCCATCGATCGCTAGTATTGGCCTAATGATTTTGCCCGTAAAAGCGCATGTTCGCGCCGGGCGGGTCGCCTCTACACACCACACCACAACATTTTTTGTAACAAGGAGAGATTCCCATGCCAGTAGACGTTTCCATGATTGCTCTCGGAATGGTCGAGACCAAAGGTTTGATCGGCTCCATCGAAGCCGCGGATGCGATGGTCAAGGCCGCCAATGTGACCCTGATCGGCAGTGAATATGTCGGCGGCGGGTTCGTGACCGTGATGGTGCGCGGCGATGTCGGCGCGGTCAAAGCCGCGACGGATGCCGGCGCTGCGGCGGCCAAGCGCGTTGGCGAACTGGTGTCGGTGCACGTCATTCCTCGCCCGCATGCGGATGTCGAAATGATCCTGCCCCAGCAGAGCAAGGGCTCCTTCGGCGGTAAATCCGGCAAGTAAAAAGGCCTTTCACCACTAAGTACACGACACTTGCACCGCGCTGCGTTTGGTGCAGTGCAGGTGAGGGACACAAAGTTTGTGATTCCTTTCCTGACTTAGTGATGATTCTGCGCCGGATAAACCTAAAATCGGCCACGAATAGCACGAATTTCCCCGAATTTTTCGTGTTCATTCGCGTGATTCGCGGCTCAAAGGTTTTCTATGCCGAGACAATTATTTACTGCTGCCGATTTGCGCCGCCTGGCGCGCGAGCAGAAATCTGACCTGCTGATTCTCAGCCCGGATGATCTTATCACGCCCGAGGCGGTGGATGTCGCGCGCGAATTGGGCGTCCGACTGGTGCGGGAAGGTCCCGAAGCTACTCAGGGAATCCCCGCCAGCCCGGTTTCGCCCACCCCTTCGCAGCGTCCAGCCGTTCCAGTGGCACTTCCGCCACTGAAAATGGTACTCGGCTCGTCGGTCATCATGGATCCTTTCGGTGAGGGGCTGGCAACGCCCGGCACCAATGTCCGGCTGAAAGACGTGGTCACCTCCGCGGATGGTTCCTCCATGGCAGCCGGTTACATGGCGCTTGAAAAGGGCGAATTTCCCTGGACGCTGACCTACGACGAGGTCGATATTGTGCTCGAAGGCGAGCTGGTCATCACGCGCGGAGAAGTTGCCGTGCATGGCGGCCCTGGTGACGTGATTTTCATCCCCAAAGGCTCAAGCATCACCTTTGGCACGCCCAGCCAGGTGCGTTTTATCTATGTCGCCTTCCCGGCCAACTGGAACGAACTCGGATGAGCTTCATCACTGAAAGCGAACTGCGCGAATTGTGGCAGAATGGGCGCGGGCAACTGCCGCCCTTCCCGCCCGGTACGCGCTTTTCATCCGCAGCGCAAGATTTTCTCAAGACCAACCGCGTTGAAGTCCATTTTGATGCGACGCCGACCGTTCAAGCCAGTTCAAATACTGACTGGAACAAGCCCGCAACGTTCCCGGTAGTGTTGACTGGCCCCTTGCCAGCCTGCAGCGAATGCGGACAGCCGCTCCACGCCAAGCCGGAACATTTGACGCAAATCGACGCCGGTCACTTCGCCCCAAAAACGAGTCCGCGACTAATTCTGCGTGGCCGCGTGGACAGCTTGAACGCCCTGGCAATGTTGACCGCTGCGGCGGCACGCCGTTTTGAATTGCCCGAACTGGCCCAGCAGCTCGACACGCTGGCCGCTTATTGTCGCGAGATCATCAGCGCCGAATACAACCTGCGCCCGGTCGCCGCGCTGACTCTGCTGGGAAAAAGCGAAGCTGAACTGCACGAAATTTCGCACTGGCCCGATAAGCACCTTGGCATCCCGCATCTCGTTCTCGGGCCGCATGACCACGAAATGCTGCACTGGTTGAATGTGCTGCGCACCCAATCGCGCGAAGTGGAAGTGGTCGCGCTGCAAGCCTTTCCGCCCGATGCGCTTGACCCGGCTGGCCTCGGCGCCAGTCTCGCCCGCGCCTTAAATCGTCTTTCCTCGGCTGTATATGTGCTGGAGTTGTACTTCCAGGCCGGGAAGTTAAGTTGGAAAGTAATCGGATAATCAGCCACCCGTAAGGGCGACCCTTCAAGATCGAAAATCGCCCTGGCTGGTCAAGGACGACCTGCAAATCAGGTTCTCATTGGCCCCTGACGGGTCGCCCCTGCTGCGCAATCACTATGAACCCAAACCTGACCGAACTACTGACCCACACCGATAACGTGATGAATGGCCGCACCAACGGCTGGCATCCTGACCCTGAGCTGATCTCGCCAATCGGCGAATATCGCGGCACGCTGCATGTCGGCGTGGATTTGGGCACCGCTTATACCGTTTTAATCGTATTGGATGAAACATATCGACCAATCGCCGGGGCTTACCAGTTCGCTCAAATTGTCCGCGACGGGTTGGTGGTGGACTTTGTCGGTGCGGTGGCGCTTTTGCGCGAGATGAAGGCCCGAGTGGAGTCAAAGCTAGGTTTCGAGTTGAAATCCGCGGCGTCGTCGTATCCCCCCGGCGTGGCGCAGGCTGAAGTCCGCGCCACGGCGAATGTGCTGTATGCCGCCGGGTTGGAATGTTCTGGGCTGGTGGATGAACCCAGCGCCGCGAACAATGTCCTGAAAATCGATGACGGCGCGATCGTGGATGTCGGCGGCGGCACAACCGGCATCGCCATCGTCGAAAATGGCAAAGTCGTTTTTACCGCTGACGAGCCAACCGGTGGAACGCATTTTTCGCTGGTGATTGCGGGCGCAAAAAATATCAGCTTTGAGCAGGCTGAGGAACTCAAGAAAAACCCCGTCGAGCAGCCGCGCCTGCTGCCGGTCGTCCGCCCGGTGATGGAAAAGGTTGGAAATATTGTCGGGCGTCACATCCGCGGATATAACGTTAAGAAACTGTATCTCGTCGGCGGAACGTGCGCGTACCCCGGCATGGACAAGGTGATTCAAGAATACACTGACATTGAAACCGTGGTTCCCGGCAGCCCGCTGTTCGTCACCCCGCTGGGGATTGCAATGCACAACTAAGGAGATTTTATGGGCGACCAATTTTCACTAC
This sequence comes from uncultured Anaerolineae bacterium, assembly GCA_903838415.1. Taxonomy (GTDB): domain Bacteria; phylum Chloroflexota; class Anaerolineae; order Anaerolineales; family Villigracilaceae; genus UBA5195. The sequence continues at coordinate 11,479 of CAILYI010000249.1, forward strand.
GCTGTTACTCTTACATCGACCGCATGCAGCCACAATACGCGGCTTTCGTCGGCACCGTGACCCAGGGCGATCTGCCCACCGAGGGCATGGCCGCGCTGTATATCGAAGTCGCGCCGGGCAACGAAGTTTTCCGTCTGGTGGATATCGCCGTCAAAGCGACGGAAGCCAAACCGGGCGCGCAGATCGTCGAACGCGAATTCGGCATGTTCGAAATCCACTCCCGCTCGCAGTCGGAAGTCCTAGAAGCCGGGCGAATCGTGCTCGAACGGATCGGGCTAAAAATCGAGGATCGCGTCAAGCCGGAAATCGCCTCGGTGCAGATCATCACCAACATTGACCCATATCAAGCCCAACTGCTGAATCGTTTTCGGCGAGGCTCGATGCTTGTGCCCGGTGAAACCATGCTTGTGCTGGAATGCGCCCCGGCGGCGTATATCAACTACGCCCTGAATGAAGCCGAAAAAGGTTCGAATATCAAGGTGCTGCACGTTTCGTCGGTTGGGCGCTTTGGCCGCATGTGGCTCTCCGGTTCCGAAGCAGAGATTTTGACGGCGCGCAATGCCGCTGTAACAGCAATTGAAAACATGGAAGGCAAGGGCAAGTAAGCCCCACTTTGTCCCCTCATTTGCGCGAAGAACGCGAAAATGGGGGGAGAGCCTGAAAGAAGGTCATCATGCCAAAAATCTTTTACACTGAGCGCGATATTGACGATCTCTACGCCCGTGGCGTAACCTGTCTCGACGTCCACGACGGCGTGGTACTGACCGATCTGGCGCGCGAGCGAATGTTCAAATATGGCATGACGCCCAACCGGGTTGATCCCAAAAAGCATGTTGAGGATGACCCTCAGGAAGTGCTGATTCACAAGATCAAGGCTGCCGTTCTGGCCCGCCTGAACGGTCAGGTGGATGCGGCGGTGCTGGACTCGGTCATCAGGCGAGTCGTTGCGAGTATGAAATAGCTGAAAATAAAAATAAAAAGCGGGCCGTCCAAATCAGACGGCCCGCTTTTTATTTTTATATCACTCAAAACGGGAAAAAAGCGGAAAACAGCGCTCCCTTTCCAATTCCGCCACTCTCAACGCTGATCACGCCCCCATGCAATTCCACAATTGATTTGGCGATATTCAACCCCAGCCCGGATTCATTTCCCTGGCGGGACAAATCTCCACGATAGGAACGCTCGAAGATGCGGGGCAATATCTCAGGCGCGATACCGCTGCCAGTATCCTGAACCCAAAGGATGACGCCGTCCGCAGTCTGCCTGGCGGTTAATCGGATTTCGCCGCCCTCGGGCGTGTAGCGCAACGCATTGCTGACCAGGTTTCCCAGCACCTGCTCCATCCGCTCCGGGTCGAGATTCATTTCCGGCAGCACGTCTTCCGCATCCACACTGAGCTGAATGCCCTGCTGTTCAGCCTGATGCTGGTAAGCCGCCGCGGCTCGTTGCAATAGTTCATTCGGGGTAACCGGTTGACGATGGAGCACCAACTCGCCTGCGTCAGCCAGCGAGAGCAGGCGCAGGTCTTCCACCAGGCGCTGCAAGTGCTGGACTTCCGTGTACATGGTATCAAAACGCTGCGGCGTGGCTTTCAGCACGCCATCGCGCAGAGACTCGAGGTAACCGCCAATCACGGTCAGCGGGTTGCGCAGGTCATGGGCAATATCCGCGGTCATTTGTTTGCGGGATTGATTGGCGCGCGCCAGGTCGGCACTCATCTGGTTAAAGGCTGCCGCCAACTCGCCGAGTTCATCCGCTGAACGGACAGGGACTTGCTGTTCGAGTTTGCCCTGCGCCATGGCATGTGTGGCAACTGTCAGGTCGCGCAGGGGGTGAGTCAGGGAGCGGGCCAGAAACAATCCGAGCAATAAGGCAATCAGCGAACCACCCAGCGCCGCCACCAGCAGCGATTGGTTGACGCTGGTCAGGTATTTTTCTTCGAGCGGGGTGCGATTGGGGGTTTGCCCGGTAATCAAGAGCGTACCAACCACCAATCCATTCAATTCAATGCTCACACCTTGGTCCAGCTCACTTTTTTGAATTTTCTGGCCGATCAGGTACTTGCCAGCCGGGATGACAACCTCGAGATTCTGGTCAACCAGGGCATAAGGTTGTGGATCAGGCGGCGCCTGGCCCGGCTCAGGAAAAGGCGGTAGCAAACCCTGTTTGCGCAGAACAGTATCCACGCCGGCCCAGCGACGATTGGATTTGTAATAATCACTCGCCGCGGCGATAAATTCCGCCTGACGCTGGCCAGACAGGTACAGATTAAATTCCGTCGAAGTGGCAGCCTGAACAAAGAGCGCCGCCAACCCGATGGCAATCAGGCTGACAAGCAGAAAGGCGAGCGTGAGTTTATGGGTAAGTTTCATTCGTGATGGAAGCGATACCCGATCCCAAAAACCGTTTCGATATAGATCGGCTTGGACGAATCGGGTTCGATTTTGGCGCGTAGGTTGCGGATGTGGACATCGATGGTGCGCTCGACGTTTTCGAAGGTGGTGCCCTGCAGTTTGAGCAGCAGCTCGGAGCGGGCAAAGACTCGCCCGCGGGCAGTCATCAGGGTGTAGAGTAAATCAAATTCCGAGGGAGTCAGGCTGACGGGGCGTCCGCCGCTGCTCACAGTGCGTGATTCCTTGTCGAGGCGCAGCCCGCCCAAAACCAGCACATCCGCCTCCGCAACGGGTCGTCCAACGCGGCGCAAGACGGCATGGATGCGGGCGACAAGTTCCTTCATCCCAAAGGGTTTGGTGACGTAATCATCGGCGCCAAGTTCGAGACCGAGAACTTTGTCGGTTTCTTCGAGCCTGGCGGTCAGCAGGATGATGGGGGTTTCGCGCTCCTTGCGGTAGGCGCGGATAAAGTCGTAACCGGTCATTTCGGGCATCATAATGTCCAACAGGATCAGGTCGGGCTTTTCCTGGCGGGCCGCGAAGAGGGCTTCGCGCCCATTGGATGCGATCACCACGCGAAACCCTTCGGCTTCGAGATATTCGCGCACCAGGTTGCGGATATTGGCTTTGTCGTCGGCGACAAGGATGGTTTTAGACATGCTCATATTCTAGCTCATTCTCGATTTCAAGCAGGATAACAAAAAGTTGTTCAGAAGTTGTTCACTTTCAGTAAAGTCGAAATTGCTGTTCTCAAAAAGGCAAGTTTTTCAGAAGTTGGTTTAGAATTTGCGCTGGTAGACCGCCAAACACCGACGATCTACCAGAATTGATCCAGCCAAAGGAGCAACCATGCAAGCAAAATCTCTCCGCCGAGACGACCGCGCACTTTCACAGGATGTGACTGTAAGAATTCTGGAAAAAGGCGAATATGGCATTCTCTCGACTGTTTCCAGCGACGGTCAGCCTTATGGCGTGCCATTCAGCTACGTTTACGCCGACAATCGGCTCTACTTTCATTGCGCCGTCGAAGGTCATAAGCTGGAGAACCTGACCGCCAATCCGCGCGTCTCTTTTTGTGTGGTCGGCGAGACGGAGGTCCTGCCCGATAAATTTGCCACGCGTTACGAAAGCGCCATCGCCTTCGGCCAGGCCGTCGAACTATTTGGAGACGATAAGCTGGCTGCCCTGACCGAAGTTCTGAAAAAATACTCGCCGGATTTCCTGGAAAAAGGCCAGCGCTACATCGAAAGTGACGCTGTCAAAACCAGGGTTTACAAAATCGAGATCGAGGCGCTGAGCGGAAAATCGAGGAAGTAACCGACCACGGCGCTACTTGATAGTGTAGGAATAAACCACCTGTCCATTTTGCTGACCGGGCAAATACGCGCGGACAAATTCCACCGTGACCTGGGCCGAGGTGACCTTCAGGCGCAGATGCCCGGAGCCGGGGATGATGTCGCCGGCGACGTAGCCAGCTTCCGCGGCCAGGTTGGTGTTATCGGGCTGGGTGTTGCTCGGTTGCGGGCATTCCTGGTAGACGATGCCGTCGAGTTCCTGCTTGACGAAGACGTGGTCATGCCCGTGGAAGACGGCGTTGACGTGGTTCTGGACGAACAGTTGATGGATAGGCACGCCCCAGCCGGGACGCTGCGCGTCGAAACCGTAAGAGCCGTCGGCGTTTTTGCCGCCCCACTCAAAGTTGGGTACCGCTTCGATGCCGCCACGCCCATCCGTGTTGATGCCGCCAACCAGGTTGTGGATAAAGACAAACTTATATTTTGAATTGCTGGTTTCAAGCGTAGTTTTGAGCCAGTCGTACTGTTCTTTGCCAAGTGTCCAGTTCCAGTTGTTGTTGTAATCGCTGGGGGAAGGCTTGGGGGCAGTATACCAAAACGGGTCGAGCACAATGAATTGGGCATCGCCCCATTTCCAAGCGTAGTAACCGTCGCGCGAGGCGCCGAGGGCTGCATCCTTGCTACTGGCGCCGGTGTAGAAGCTGTTGGGGACAGGATTGGGGTAATAGAGTTCGCGCAGTTGCATAGACCAGACCGGCAGGTCTTTGTCCTGTGCGCTGGTGAACAACCAGCCGAGCTCGCCTTCGTGGTTGCCGTTGACGAGGAACAGCGGCACACCCGCGCCGAGCAGGCCGAAGTAGGGGCGCATGTCGGTGAAGGTGCTTTCGGCCACGGCGTAGCTGCGCGCCTGGACTTTTTCAGTCATGAAGGTGTCACCCAGATTGATGTGGAAGTCGGGCTGATCAGCCAGGACATTTCCGAGCGTGGTGGCGTACAGTTCGCCGCTGAAGCGCGGATCGCGGTTGTGCGGGTCGGCGTCGATGGTGAAGGTGAAGCTGTTCCCGGCCGGTCGCGCGGTGTGGAAGCTGTGCTCCGTAGAGGGCGCGCCATTGGTCAGGATGGTGTAGTAGTACTCGGTGTCGGCTGTCAGGTTGGAAAGTTCGATGGTCTGCGGTACGGCAGCCTTGAGATTGATCGGATTGGTCTGGGTGCTGTACACGCCGGGGGCGGTGCCATAGGCCAGCGTAATCTGCAAATCAGATTTGGCGAACAGGCTGGCGGCGATGGAATTGGTCGTCGGGCGGCCCAGGATCAAGTTGAAGGCCGAGGTGACGGGGTCATAGGATGAAGTCGGGAAGGCCTGCGGGTCTTGCGAACCCTGCGAACCTTGTGAGCCTTGCGCGCCGGGCGTTCCTTTCGCGCCGGGCGTCTTTTTTGCACCGGGCGTTCCTTTCGGCGCCTTGGTGCCGCGCGTCTTTTGCGGCGCGGGCGTGGCAGTCGCAGCGACTGACTGGAGAGTCGGGGAGACCTGCGCCGGTTGAACAGCAGATTGGCTGGAGGCTGAGTTTTGGGGCGCATCCTGGGCTTGCGCCGGGACTGCCGCGCAGGAGACAGCGAGAACCAACAGTACGATTACGAGCAGAAACAGGGAAAAGCGGGGAGTTTTCATGATGACTTATCCAATATTACGGCAGGCTGTAGGTGAAGGCCAATTCGTCGGGTTTGTCCAAATAGGAGCGGACGTAGTCCACGGTGACGCCGTTCGGCGCAACGCTGACGCGCACGCGCCCGCTGTTGGGGAATTTGTCGCCGCTTTTGTAGGCATCTTCGTTTTCCCAGCTGTAGAAGGGATTGGCGGGCTCAGGCAAAGTCTGGTAGATGACACCATCCAGTTCCTGGCGAACGAAGATGTGATCGTGGCCCTGGAAGAAGATCGTCACGGCGTTATCGACCATCAACTGATGGATGGTTTTATCCCAGCCGGGACGGTGCGAAGCGAGATTGGCGGCGTCGCCCCACTCGAAGGAGTTGGCCATTTCGATGCCACCGCGCCCTGAGCCGAGTACATGATGGGTGAAAACGAACTTGTATTTGGCATTGCTGGTTTCGAGCGTTTGCTTGAACCATTGATACTGAGCCTCGCCCAGGGTGGTGTTCCACATATCGCGGTTTTTCTTATCGTTGGTGCGATCGGCGCCAAACTGGTTATCGACGGTTTGCGGGGAGTGCCAGTAGGGGTCGATCACCACAAAGAGCGCATCGCCCCAGGTATAGGCGTAGTAATCGCGCAGCTGGCCGATAAATTCAACCGGCTGGCTGTCGCCGCTGTAGAAGGCGTCCGGCGCGGGCTGGGGATAGTAGGCGTTGCGCGCCATCTGCCCCCAAACGGCGACGTTCTCGGCGCTGCCATTCAGGTTGGCGAGCGAGGCTTGTTCGTGATTGCCATTGACCAGGAAGACCGGTGCGTCGACCAGGCCCAGCCACTGGCGCTGGTTGATGTACATCGCGCGCACCGTCTCGGCGTTGACGTTTTTAAGCGTGTCGACGCTGAAATCGTCGCCGATGGCGATGTAGAAATCGGGCTGATCGGCGGCAGCGGCGGTCAGGGTGCGGGCGTACAGCGCGGCGTCGAACTGGTTCTTGGTGCGCTCGGGATGCGAATCGCCCTGGATCTCGAAAGTGAAGGCGCTGCCGGGCGCACGCGCGGTGTGGAAGCTGTGCTCGGGGCCGGGGGTGCCGTTCGAGAGCACGCTGTAATAGTAGGCGGTATCCGGCGTCAGGTTGGTCAGTTCGATTTCGTGCGGCGTGTTGGCCGTCAGCGTGGCGGATGCGGTCTGGCTGGTGTAGTTGCCGGAGGCCGTGCCGTAGGCGATCACGATTTGCATATCCGTGGCCGGGACGATGTTGATGGTCAGGCCGGTGGCCGTTGGCCGCCCGGAGATTTCGCTGGCGATGAAGGCCGGATTGGCGGAAGTCGGCGCGACGGCAGCGCTCTTATCCTTCGTCTTTTTGGTAGTGGCTGAATCAGGGCTGGTGGTAGTCGCGGAGGCCTGCGCATCCTGCTTCTTGGGCTTCTTCGTGGCGACAGGCGGAATCTCAGCGGTAGACGTGGATGCAATCTGGGCCGTGGGCGGTTCGACGCTGACGGTTGAAGTCGGCTGGCTGACGGCGGCAGGCGTGGGAGCTGATACAGGTGCGCAAGCACCCAAGAAAAGCAGCAGACTTGCCAGCAGGTTGGGGATGAAGAGTCTTGACATGGGTTATCCTTTGGCGAAGAAACTTAAGTAATGGGGGTTTCAGAAGGGATAATGACGGGTGTTTCGGATGGAACCGGGGTGCTGGTGGGTGCCGGGGTGGAGCTGGGGGCCGCCGTTTCCGTTGGCACAGATGTGGAAGTGGCTGTCTCCGAGATGGAGGTGGGAGTACTGGTCGTCGAAGTGCTAACGGTTGAAGTGGGTGTGGATGTGAGCGTGGCAGCGCTACCCGAAACAACGATCTGAATATAAACCGGCTGCCCAAAGGAAGTCCCCACCGCGTTTTGCAGTTTCCAGTAACCGGTATAGGTTCCCAAAGTGGAGGGCGCCACCATTGTCACAGAAACGCTGGTCTGGCCTCCCGAGCTGACAGCCGCAGTCAAGGCAGTCGTTGAGCCGCCCAGCGCCGAGCCGCTGACAAAAACAAGGTTGTAGGATGTACTCCATGCGCAAGTGCCGCTGTTCTGGATGCTCCAGGTCTTGGTGAATGATTTCCCCGGCACAAAAATCGTTCCATCCGGGATGGTGACATCACTGAGAAAAACGGAGTTATCACAGGAAGTGACGGTATTCGCCACAGGAACGACAGCCGAAATATTCTGGGGCGTCGCCTGCGTGGATGTGGCTGACAAAGTTGGGCTGGCCAGCGGCGTGGCAGTGGATACCGCTTTCGGGATGAACGTGGGCGAGGCTGCCGCCTCCTGGGCGGAAAGAGTCAGCGCTACGGCCGTGTATACCGCATCCAGGGCGGCGGTTTCAGTGGCTGGGATGGCGCTTGGTGCGCCGCCGCAACCACTCAACATGAGCATTAAGACGAACAGGAGAATGAACTGCTTGATTGTATTCATTGATTTTATCTTTTTCGTTTATTTTTTGGAACGGGTTTTGGTCATCAACACAAGGTGATCGTACTAAAGAGATGTTCAGGAATTGTTCAGGGCATGTCAACGCAGTGTAAAAACTTCCCCGCTGGTTTAAGGAAAATGGCCGGGGCATGGCGCGAGCCTGATGCCATGCCCCGGGATAAGTGGATTTATTTGAACAGGAAATCGGTGCTGGGAATCTCCGGCATGGAGATGGGCTCGGAGTACAGGTAAGCGCCGCTGGCGTGCGCCTGCTCGCCGAGCAGTTCGGTACGCAGGGCATCGAGTTCCGACTGTTGCGCATCGGTCAGCGAGTTCTTTACACTGGCAAAGTTGACCGCCATATTGTAGATGACTTCGCCATCATACGCACCATATTGTTGACTCAGGCTGAGCACTGTGGCCTGATCGGCGACGCCGCCCGCCAGGAACTTGCGCAGTTCTACGGAGATTGCGCGGCGGGTATCCACCATGCCCTGCAAGGGCGTCTTCCCGCTGTTCACCAGGCTGGTGATGAGCTGCGCCTGGTCAGGAGTCAGCTTGTCGAGCATGGTCTGGCCCAGGTCACCGGTCAGGTTGGTGGGGATGGAGTAGGTCGGGTCGCTCATGGCTTTGATATCCTTCAGGTAGAAGGAGCCGAAGTAGGTGCCGTGGCGTTCGGGGCAGAAGTAGACATCCGCTTCGACGGAACCGGCGTACCAGGAGTACATATCGGCGGCATAAGTCATTACGGCCACTTTCACGTCGCGTTCAAGACCACGGACGTCTTCGGGTTCATCGACGATCGGCCATTCCTTCATGCCTTTACCCTTCATCGCGTCGAAGTAGGCGATCTGGTCGGCGCTCATGGCGTTAATCATCTTGCCATACAGCTCGGCGCGGGCATAGCTGATTTCCCCATCGAGTTTGTACAGGTCGGCAGAGAAGGCTTTGACGGCTTCCAGGCTGAGGCTGGTGGTACCAGCGGGCAGGTCACCATCGGCCAGGCGGGTGAAGGCTTTGATGAGAACGAAGCGCTTGTAACCATATTCGCTGACGGAGGCTACCTGGCTTTTGGCCAGTGTGACCAATTCGGCGCGTTGTTCGGCGGTCAGGTTGTTGAGCGTATTCATCGCGGCGCTGGTCAGGAAGTCGCCGGCATGGCCCATCTGGCTGGGATCATTGTCACGCAGGTACTGGAAGCCCCAGAAATCGGCCACTTTTCCGGGCGGGAAGAAGGAGTCCGCGCCGAGATCGCCGGTCATGAAGGCCAGGGCGTCGTAGGAAATCGTCATGCCCTGGGCTTTGTCAGAAATGGCCTGTTCGATGTTGTAAGCCGGTGCGCCATCGGCAGGCTGATTGCCGCCTTGCTGGCCGCCGTTTGGATCAGGTTGCTGGCTGTTATTTTGACCGGCTTGCTGACCGTCGTTATTCGCGGGTTGTTGCCCACCGCCGCCGCCCTGCGGTCCGCGCTCGGGAGTGCAGGCCAGCTGGCTATCGAAGGTCTGGCAGGTGCCAACTTCCAGCCCCTTTTGGGCGGTGAATTCACAGGGGGCAGCTTCGGCCTGACCAACGCAGGCGTCGAAGGCTTCCTTGGGAGGCAGTTTGCCTTGCTGATTGGTTCCTTGCGCGTCGTTCGCGGGCGCGGAGGCGCCCTGGGTCGACTGCGCGGCAGGGTCTTGACCCGCTGGCGCGGAGGACTGTCCGGTGGCCGCATTGGCGGATGAACAGGCCGAGAGCAGCAGCGTCAGGATGACGAGTAGATAGACAATTTTTGTTTTCATGGTTACTCCTTGTAGGTTTTAGGGTCGTGCGTAAACAACTTGCATTTCAGCGCTGGCCAGGGTGATGTCCTGGATGGCTTCCAGCAGGGTCGCGCGGTTGACTTGTGCCGCGGGGACGCTGAGCTGCGGCTGCGCGGAGAGCGCGTATACGGTGTAGGTGTAGACTTTGTCGCCGGGGCCTTTCGAGCAGGGCGGGGCGTATTCGTTGCGGTCATTGACGCTGTTCGTGCCGAGCGTCCCAACCCCGCGCACATTTTTCGCCAGGCTGGTCACATCCGCCGGGAGGTTGTAGAGCACCCAATACCAGTGCACATCATCCGGCGCGGCGACATGGTGCATGATGACGGCGAAACTTTGCGTCCCGGCGGGCGCCCCGCTCCAGGTCAGCGCCAGGCTGGAACTCGCGCCGTCACAGCTATATTCGACGGGCAGGCGGCCATCTGCGCCCAAATCGGGGCTGCTCAGGGTGAAGGAATTGGATTGGGAGACTGCCGCGGGCTGACCGTCTGCGCTGGAACTGCCCGCCGAAAGCTGCAGGGTGTAGACCGCCGTCCGGGCCGTGATGAACAGCGTCAGGCCGTCTGGCCCGGCAAAGGCCACGTTGGTCGGGTTCTCCACCGTTGGGATGTCGAGCAGGTGATTTCCGGCGGCGTCAAAGACCTGCACGTTGTTCGCGGTGGTCAGGAGCAGGTTGCCAGCGGAATCCAGCTCCATACCATCCGAGCCAAGCGCCACAAACAGTTTTTTGTTGCCCAGGCTGCCATCCTTGTTGATGGTGTAGCGGAAGGTCTGCTCCGCGCCGGGATCGGCCACGTAGAGTGTTTGGCCGTCCAGCGTGCCGACCAGGCCATTCGGGCGGGTTAGATCGCTGATGACGCGCGTCACCTGGCTGCGATCGGGCGGCAGGTAGTAGACATGCTCGCCATCCTGCACGACCGGCCCTTGATACGCCGGGTCGCTGAAGTAAATCCCGCCCTGCGGATCAATCCACAGGTCATTCGGTTCGTTGAAGCGCACGCCGTTGTATTGATCGACCAGGACGGTGCTCTGTCCCTGCGGATCGATCGAAAGCAAACGGCCGCTGCCGCCCTCGCAGGCGATTAAATTCCCGCTGGCATCGAAAGCCAGGCCGTTGGGCATCTTCAGGCCCGCAACGAAAACCGTCACGCTGCCGTCCGGCGTCCACTTGTAAATGGTGCCCGCGTTGATATCGGAGAAATAGACGCTGCCGCTGGCATCCACCGCCGGACCTTCGGTGAATTGATAGGTGCCCGCCACGGTTTGGAGCGAGAGATTGGCCGGGAAGCTGACTTTCTCAACCGGCTGGCTCTCGACCTCAGTCGCTTTCGCCTGGGTGGGACGGATGGGTTTGGCCGGGGGCTGCGCCGGTTGGCTCGCCGGGGCGCAGGCGCCGGCGAGAAATGCCGAGAGGGTCAACAGGGCTGCTAGTGTATGAAGTTTGGTTCTCATCTGGTTTCCTTTCGTATTGACGTTATCTTACAAAAGAGTTGTTCAGATTCTGTTCAGAAGTCTTTGCTTTCTTGCAAACTTAGGCGGGCACTTGCCCTTTCCCCATTTCTCGATATACTTAATCAGGTCATCGCGGGTGGACAAGCCCAACCGCAAGAGAATCCAAAGGAAAATCGAGCGGCTGCCAGGGGAAGGTGCCTGTGATAAATGTGTGTTGGAGAAATGAAATGCCAAGAAATATCTATATCGTGCTTTTCGTTTTGATAATGATCGCTCTGATCGTGAGCGTGGATATACTGTTCTTCAAGAATCGCTTCCTGGAACGGCTGATGGCGAACATCGGCATTGTGTTGGTTTTTGTAGCCTTCTATTTGAGATTCCTGAAGAAACTATGATATGAATCCACTGCAAATTGGTTTGTCGCTGTGTGGATTTGCCCCTGACATTTTTAGCTAGTTTCCAATTGAAAACGGATACTTGCCCGGCCAAGGATGTCATTCCCCCCGACGAGATTCCCTTTCGCGACCACTTCGCCGCGCCCAAACAGAGTGCACGTCCAGCGCCATGCGTCCGCTAACGCAAACCATGCGGCGAATTCCTTCCAGTTTGAAAAGGGCATTGTGTTAGGAAAGTTACTTGCTGAATGGCACGAAATTCAAAAGACAAGTTGAAACTCTGGTAGACTTGGCTAACTCACCTAAAAAGGGATAATACACATGGCTAAATTCCTTGAAAAAACAAGATACTTGGCATTGGTAGGGGTTATTTCTTTGCTTTTGGCGTCTGTGGCAGCATTTGGCTGGGGAACAGTAAAAACATTCAACGCGATAACGCTAATTATCACGAGTTACGGCAAGGACTCTTATATTGCTGTTTCGTTGATAGAAATTGTGGATAGCTTCTTGATCGCCATCGCTCTGCAAATTTTTTCAGTGAGCATGTACGAACTCTTTGTGGGCAAATTAAGTTTGCCTGACTGGATGTTAGCGCATGATTTGCACGAACTCAAAACAAAGTTAAGCAGTGTGATTGTTTTAGTTATGGCAGTCAAGTTTCTGGAGCATTTGGTAGAGTGGAAGAACCCAAACGATTCGCTATTCTTTGCAGTTGCAGTTTCATTGGTTGCAGCCACTTTGATAGCATTTAGTTACTTTGGGGAAAAAAACTGAGCTGATGCCGCCGCCCAACCAAGCGCGCCCTGGACGCTGGGACTGCCGCTCGCGACGCGCGGCACGCTGCGCGTCGAGTGTTTTTCCCTGAATGAGCCGGAGCGGGGCCAAATGTGTTGCTTGAAAGCGCAAAATTCACTACAATATTACTATTCACTCCGGCGGCCTGACCCAACAGGCCACCCACAGCGCGGGAATTTTACTGGTTTGTCGCTGTGCGGATTTTGCCCCTGAAGTTTTTAGTTGGTTCCCATTTGAAAACGTTTTATTTGCCATGTCATCAATATGAGACTCCGCTGGGGGTGGTAATATGGGAAAGTTCCGCACAATACATATTGAACTAAGCGCTTCGCGCAGGCAGATCAAAACCCTGGCGTAACCATGTAAAGCTTTATGAATTGGCTCACATCGGGCTATATTTCCTGTATCTATTCCACAGGAGGTATAGCCATGACTGTTTTAAGACAAAAGATGATCGAGGATATGCAATTACGAGGCCTGGCTCCACGGACACAAGAATCCTATGCCCAGGTTATTTACCAGTTGGCAAAGCACTATCATAAATCGCCAGACCAGATCGGAGAGGATGAACTTCGTGAATATTTTTTGTATCTGAAGAATGTCAAACGGGTATCGTCCAGTACATTTCGGATTGTGTTGTGCGGGATCAAGTTCTTTTTTGAACAGACATTGAAACGCACCTGGCACACACTTGACCTGGTACGGCCCACCAAGGAGGAGAAGCTTCCGGTTGTCTTGAGCTTGGAAGAAGTTGGGAAAGTTTTGCAGTGTGTGCGCCAAGAGCATTATCGAGTTTGCCTGACGACTATCTATGGTTGTGGGTTGCGATTGCTGGAAGGGGTGCATTTGCAGGTCAAGGAAATCGATGGTGGGCGCAAGATGGTTCATATTTGTCACGGAAAAGGGAATAAGGATCGGTATATTCCATTACCCAATGTGTCGCTAGAGATGTTGCGGCGAAACTGGCTGACCCACCGCAATCGGGAATGGTTGTTTCCATCCATCCACGGGAATGGATTGGGGAGTCCGGTAAATACCAACGGGCCGATGCATGAAAGTGGTGTTCAAAAGGCATTTCATGCGGCATTGGTGCAGAGTGGCGTTCAAAAAGAGGCCACAGTACACACCTTGCGCCACTCATACGCCACGCATTTGCTGGAAGCTGGCGTGAGTCTACGCACTATTCAGATTTATTTGGGGCACGCCTCGATCACGACCACGGTTATATACACTCATTTGACTTCCGTAATCGAAGCCCAGTCCAGCGATAAGATCAATGAAATGTTGGCCAGACTATGGCGCTAGAACTGGCGGATATCTTCCATGAATATGGGTTGGCTTACCGCGAGAAGTATTCGGAAAAATTATTGTCCAGTCATCGCCAGGCGATGTGGGCGATTGAGCGTTGTCGGACAGAGGCGCTCGGTGGTCAGCTTTACGGCTGTGCATCTTGTGGGGAATTTCAATACAGTTATCATTCCTGTCGCAATCGCCATTGCCCCAAATGTCAGCACGAACTGACCCAAGACTGGCTGGAGGTCCAGAAAGAATTATTGCTACCCGTCCCATACTTTATGGTGACATTCACGCTCCCATCCGAGTTACGTGAGTTGGTGAGCCGCAACCAAAAGTTGATGTATACGTTATTGTTCCAGGCATCGGCTCAAGCTGCTCAAAAGTTGGCCCAAGACCCACGTTATGTTGGCGGGCAGATTGGCCTGGTGGGGGTCTTGCATACCTGGACGCGTAACCTGATTTACCACCCGCATGTGCATTACCTGGCTCCTGGCGGTGGCTTGAACGCCGATGGGCAAACCTGGATGCCTGCTCGTAATCACTTCTTTTTACCAGTCCGCGCCCTTTCAAAATTATTCCGCGCAGCTTTTCGATCCGCCCTAAAAAAGACAGATCTTTACAACCAGGTTCCACAAAAAGTCTGGAGCAAAGCTTGGGTTGTGCATTGCAAATCAGTTGGGGATGGGCAGGCAGCGCTCAAATACCTGGCTCCGTATATTCATCGAGTTGCCATCAGCAATCGCCGCCTGGTCAAGTTCATCGATAACGGTAGCATGGAAACATCACAGGTGACTTTCCAGTATCGCGTTTCAGATACAAGTCAAATCAAGTTCTGTACGCTCTCGGTGGAAAGCTTCATGCAGCGTTTTCTTCAGCATATTCTTCCACATGGCTTCGTGAAAGTCCGTTACTACGGTTTCTTTGGAGCATCGGTTCGCCCTCGGTTGGTCTTGCTGCAAAAGCAACTTAACAAAAATGCCGACCCAGAACAAGCTGATGAAACAGTTCAGAAAACTGTCGCCGCAGAAACTCAGCCGAAAATCCTGTGCCCGAAATGCGGTCAGCCCATGCTTTTTCAGCGCGACATTCAGCCCAGCACTTGTCGCGCTCCATAAGTTAAGCCAGCTCTGCCCATCATGTTTACTTGTTTGATCCAGGACTTCGGGTTTTATTCCCGATGTCCCTATTTTGTTTTTCCAGCAACTACAAATTGATCCTTTTGTCGCTGATTCTGCACCCGGTGTATAGGCTAAAAAATGCCCTTTCGATGTACAATTATCGTGTGGTTGGTGAATGTGGGCTTTTGCTGAGTATTTGAGCCGGGGTC
>CAILYI010000250.1 GCA_903838415.1 uncultured Anaerolineae bacterium
CTCTTTCAGGTCATTTTCCGCAGCATCATCCAATCCATCGTGATTGGGGTCTGGAGCCTGATTCTCCTGGCGCTGCTGGTTGGCAGTGTTACCAGGACAGTCGGTTTTGCCTGGCGCTTGTCTCAGCAGGTCATGATGCTCGCTCCTGCCAGACGGCTTCTTCACCCGGTCAGGACGCTAGCCCCGATCCGAAGTGATGACGAAGTTGTCGACGCAGAATGGGTGCGCGAGATCTGATCCGCGACCCCAACACACACGCAATTAACAGGGCGAGATGCAAGTCTCTCCCTGTTTTCATTTCTATTCCATGATTTTCTTAGCCACCTGGAGAACACACTATGAGCAAGAAACTGCACATCGTCCGTATCACCCGCCTTGTCATGGCGGCAACTGAGCAAGAAGCCCAACAGCTCGCCTGCAGCGCTGCCAATCACGGCGACGTGGATTGCGTCAGGGTTATCCAAGACCTGTACGACCTTCCGGTAGGTTGGGAGGATGCCGTGCCTTACGGCTCTGAGCAGCTCTCGGCAACCAAAATCCTGCTCGCTCAGATCGCCGCGAATCCGCGCTTCAAAGGCTTTGAAGTCCATGGCTGCATGACTGTCGGAGAAGACGAAAATCGTGTGACCATGCTGGAAGAGTGCGAAGACAGCGACGCTTCGCTCTGGTCTGTCTACGGACAGCTGGTGACCGGCGGTCTGGAGTGCCTGGCAGACTTCAACAGCCGCGCGAAAGCCGAATCCTTACGCGACCAGATCCAGGAAATCCAGGGCTTATGGGCGCAGGCAGATGAATACTACGCCGCATCTGGTACCCGGCCAAATTCAGGAGAAGACGAATTTCTGGAAAGCCTGTACGAAGATCGTGTCTCGTGCGGCAACTACGAGGACTTTTGAGCCATGCGCTGCGTTGCTCCGCTCAAACCGAGTTATTCGTCCGAACACCGGCGCATGAAACCGGTCATGGAAGCCGCCCGTCGATTGGATATCGGCACCAACCCGGCTCCGGACGCCATCTTTGAAGCTGGTTCAGCCGGTTTCCAGATCTGGTGCACATCTGCTGAACACCCGGAAGGTTGGAAAACGGTTGCACCCACCATGTTCCCAGGCGCATTTTCCAAAGCCTGCGAATATGTCGCTTCGGTAAACTGGCATTGGGATGATGAAACCATCGTCGGCCTGAACCTGTCCACCGCAGCCTACGCGCTGGCGGATCGGCTGCCTGACCAGTACACCAATTCCGAGACGCGCAAAGCGGTTCACGGCAAGCCGAGCATCTTCAACCGTCCTGAAGATATCGCCTGGGCAATGAAGCACATCCACCGGTTGTTCAAGCTGGCCAATGTGCCGACACCGCCGATCTACACCAATCAGGAGTAAATCCAGAAGTATTTATCAGACCCGCATTGCCTGCCCACAAGTTTCCAATTTGTGAGCAGGTCAGGCTGATCCTGATCCATTACAGGAGCGTTATGAAACAAAAGGATGCCATCAAGCTCGCCGTTGAATGCCTGAGAAAAGAATACCAGGCGCTGGCAGTCCATGCCAATCTCTGCACAGCGCCGTAGGCGCGGCGCCGATTACCCAGCCGCGCTCTCAGCTGTTGAGCGGCGAAAAGCGATTTTGGAAGCCATTGAAATCCTAACCGAAGGTTTTCAGCCTTCTTTATTCAAGTAATCCATGTTTCAAAGGAGTTCCCCTTGACCAAGCAAGTAGTTCCTGCTGCCACCTGTGTCACCCATGTCCGTCCAGCCACGCCTGCCGAGCGCTCCTTTCGCGTGTACATGCTGGACCAGTACTCTGCGAAGCATTTTGCTCTTTTTCTGATCAATCAGGAAGTTACCTTTAGTATGTTGAAATTCGGCTGCGAGTGGGTTTTCTCATTCGATGTCCCGGAAGACAGCACGCCTGTTGTAGAACACTTCCTGGAAAACACCCCTGGCTCGCGTCCATCCTTGGATGAACTTGTGCTCCCGCATCTCTACCCTGACGCGGACGCCGGTCGTCTGGACCTTGCGCAATTCCAGCATGCTGTAGCCCAGGTTACAGGACACGGGGATACCCAGTACCTGGCTGACCTATGGAATGCTTTCACGCCAGTCGGCAAGGTGGATGTTGGCGTCATCCATCCTGTCCCCATTCCTGTTTTACCGGAATCTACATCGTTGGACGAATTAAAGCTCCCTGTTACCGATGCAGCATGATCAAGACCGTCCAGGAACTCATTCCGAAATGGCTGCATCCTGCGAATAATACAGTGCTCGCGCCGGATGATCTCAATGTGCATGCCAGCAACGTGGTCTTCGATGGCGACCAGCTGGATTATCTCTGGTACCACGTCACAGAACGCGAAGCCGGGAAGGAATGGATCGGCTACCGGGTGGTGCGCCTGCTGCACGTCAAGTTTATCCCGGTCGAAGCGCGCTCGGATGCCGGTCTGCTGCAGAAGATGCGTTCGGTGCTGCGAGGGGTCAATGGTGCGAACGTCAACCTGGTTTACGTGGCTGCCGGGATCTTCGACGAGCCTGCCGTTGGCATCGTGCAATGTTATGGCGTGGCGGCCTTTTCCGAGGCCAAAGAGACGGCTATCCGGCAGTCCGCCCGCGACCTGGCCGTCCTGGAAGCCGGGTTGAAGGGCGCCTTCCGCCAGCTGCGCCTGGAACCGCTCAACTCGCGCATCGCGCAGTGGTTGTACGGCGCACTGGAACAGTTCCCGCATGCCATCGTGACGGTTGGCCACCCCGATCCACGCGAGAACGTGCGCGAAGGCAACCAGAGTAACCGCAACCCATTGATCGATGCCGATACCGCAGCCCAGAATATGTCGCTGCAGCAGAACGAAATCCTGTACCGCGGCATGTCCAGCCTGAGCGAAGAGTTCCTGCTGATGGCGCTGGCCTACTGCATCCCGGTCAGGGCGATTGCATCGATGCTGGCCGGGCTGGCCGAAGAGTCATCCATCTGGGCTAGCCAGCAATCCGGGGTGCGCTCTGCTTCGTTTGGCGTCAGCCTGCCCGCTATGCTTTCCGGAGCGCTGGCGGAATCGGCTTCCAGGAATTACGGGCAGAACACCGGCACGGCTGAGTCGACCGGCCAGGCGCACACCGCCGGTCAGGCTGAGTCGCAGGGACAGGCTCACACTGTCGGGCAAGCCACATCCCAAGGCTGGTCGCATTCCACTTCGACCGGCAGCGCGACATCGACCGGTTCGGCTGTCTCGGACGGAACGGGCACATCCGAGGGCACGTCGCACTCAACCAGCGTCAGTCACACAGACGGCAGTTCGAGCAGCAAGAGCCATGGCACCTCGGTTGGTGGAGGTGGGTCATCATCTACATCCGAAGGCTGGAGCGCCGGAGCCAGCGCCGGTGGCAAGGACATTCCCCTGATCGGTGGGATCGTTAATGCGCTCGGTTTTGGCGGTGTCAAGGTCAACGCCGGGTACAACCAGGGTACTTCCCAAACCGGTATGAGCAGCTGGGGCGAGTCGTGGGGCAGCACTTCCGGTTCAATGAGCTCCGATTCGACTGGAACCACGGATGGGGTCAGCCATGGCACATCTACCAGTCACGGCGTGACCAACAGCACGGGAGCCTCGCAGTCTCAATCTGAATCTTGGGGTGAGTCCGGTTCCGTCACCAACTCAACAGCGGACACCACCAGTTCCAGTTCGACCCAATCCACTGCCGATACCGCCAGCCAGTCCAGTACGAAGTCCGCGGGCGAGTCGACCGGGTTGGGTATTGGGCGCTCGGCCAGCTCGGGGTTGATGGTGGGTATCGCACCATCCTTTTCCATCGGAGAATCATCCCAGTGGCAGAACGACCCGGCCATGCTGATCACGCAGATCATGCGCACCCACCAGAAGCTGCTGAACATCGCCAGCATCGAAGGCGCTTTCTACACGGATGTCTACGCCCTGACGCGCAGTGAACGCGGCGCCCAGGCGCTGATGGGGCTGATCCCGGAAGCCTTTCAGGGTACAGAAGATGTGGTCGCCGGGGTCCAGTGCCGCGCCCTGGTGGAAGAAGAGCAGGCCTACATCCGCAAGCATGCCGCAGTCTTCACCCCGTCCACACGCGCTGAGCGCATTCCGGGCGTCATGTCCGGCTACCTGGATTCCACCCTGCTGACCATGCTCCAGACCGCTGCTTACGTCGCGCCGGGTGTTTTCGAACAGGGCGCAGCTCTGACCACCCAGGAAGAGACACCTGCTTTCGCCTTTTATCCAGACATGCCCGGCGATCTGCTCTTGGGCAGGCAGTTCTCAGTGGAGACCGGCTATCTGACCAATGCCGCTTTGAAACTGGATGCAGATCGTCACTTTCATTCCGCTTTCGTGGGGGATACCGGTTTCGGGAAATCGGTGGCTGCTGAGCGCCTGGCGTTTGAGCTGCTCACGAAATTACACCATCGCATCGTCATCCTGGACTTTGGCCAGGGCTGGCGCAGGGCGTTGAATTGGCCGGGTGCGCAGGGTCGGGTGGATGTGCGCCAGTTATTTCCCGGCGCGAAGCGTCCGCTACGCTGGAACTTCCTGCAAATCCCCAAGCGCGTTGATGCATCGCGCTACCGCACGATGATCTGTGAACTGTTTGCAAACGCCGGGCGGATGGGACCACGCCAGCTCGGTTTCATGCGCCGCGCGTTAACCGAGGTTTATACAAATGCGGGGGTCTTGTTCCACGGCGTTGAAAGTTTCCTGACCAAGGAAGAAGCGGACGCGCTCGGTTCCCAAGCGGGGCTGAGCGTGCATGATTTGCCCCCAGAGCAGCAGCAAGCCCTGGCTGTGCTGCGCAGCAAGAAGGTCAGCATCGTGGACTGGATGAAGATGTTGAGATTGTATTTCGCCGGTCTTGGGAAGGGCGACCAAGCCAGCCGTACATCCCTGGAAGGGGTGCTGCTGCGTCTGGAGCAGTTTGAAGAAGGCCAGATGCTGCAGCAGTACGGCCCGGGCGCAGACAGCCTGGCGATTGAAGACCTGGGGCTACTGGGTTCCCCGGATGACGCCTGGGGTGTCGCGGTCATTGAAGGCGGCGCGGAAATGGATGAGTTTGTGAAAGCGGCGTTGTTCAGCTTGCTGGCCACGGTATTGTATTACGATGCGGTTGTTCGACGCCGGGAAAGCCTGAATGGCAAGAAGTTCCCGATTATGGATATCTTCTTTGAAGAAGCCAATAAAGTTTTATCCGGCGTTTCAAGCGGGGCAGCCTCCGACAGCGAGAGCACCAGCGGGGGTGGTTCAGTAGGGGCGATCTGGGAGAGCATGTGGCGCGATGGTCGCAAATATGGGGTCTTTCTGCACCTGCTGGCGCAGACCGTATCGAAAATTCCCCAGGGTATCTTTTCATCCTGCGCCAACTTGTTCGCCTTCCAGACCAAGGATGCCAAAGACCGTGACATGATCCTGCCGCACCTGGGCAAGTCCGAGAAGGGCATGGTGAATACCGAGTACAAGCGCTATCTGGCACGCATCCCGAAGACCTACGCGATCGTGAAGCTAGGTTACAGTGCGGATGTGTATGACATCGAGCCGGTGTTGATTCAGCCTGCGTTCATCCAGTGCTTGGAGCCGTCTGATGATGATATTGTGCGGGTGCTGCGGGTGGGGAGTGTTTGACCCGCAAATGTAGAATCCGAATAGAAATTGTCTGCCCACTTCAATACATCGTGGGCAAAATTCTAACAACCTGAACCTTCTCACATTGTAAAGGCCGCATTTCTATGGAGGGACAGTGGGTGTAGATTGATGATGATCATCTACGGATCCACCACAGAAACGTCCGTTTTGAAAACCACCACAATTTCAATAAAATGCAAGACTTCGTGTCAACATTTTTGCTATTGCATACCCAAAACACGGTCAATTTTGGGGATCAATCAATTAATGAGTGCGGATTCCAAGGTATGTTCCAGATTAGGGGTTTTTTTATTACACTCCAAGTGAATTACAAACGCAGTCGGCGGAAAGTTGAGATTGTTCTGCTGAGACCGTGTTTGAAGCATTGTAATTTTACAAGTTAAAACAGCTTTGTTTGTGCGAACTTCTTGGGAAAATATCGAACTAAACTTAATAGAATCCGCAGCAGTAAAGCCCACATTCTTAGTCAAAGTATCTTTTTATTTATTTTGGAAATTACAAAAGTAAAATATGTTTCTCAGCCCCTCGCCTATTCTACAATATATCGTACATCTCCGCTGCCTTTGCCCATTAGAAGATGTTTTCAATGTAATTATTTACAATTTGATTATCGATGTAGATGAAAATATTTTATTCTGGGCTAAACCCTATATTTGAAACGAAGTAATAGTTCTTCTTGATTCTGCGATATTGAGATTTTTTTAGTTGTGACTTCTCTTATCAATTCTTTTATAAAGCCTCTCGTTGCTTTAGATCCATCACAAAACTCTAAGACCTTCCAAAGAGTTTCATTATTTTGTAAAGTCTCAAAAAAAGAATTTGATGGCCAGTTGTTCTTAATATAAGCACTTACTAGACCCCTCCTAAGCCTTTCACATCGATCCCATTCCTGCCACCATTGAAGGTTCGGTAATATAGTGCTAAGGTTATACCAACTTCTATACTTTAGAGAGTCGTTCTTCACAGCTTCATACACAATCTCAAATGCATATGAAATTAAATCAGCTGCTTTATTGTCAGATTTTATGAAACCAACTGTTAATAAGAATGCCATTGTTTCAATTTTTTGGTTATCAATCATACTAATCTTAACATTTTGCGCAATAGGCAACCAAACACTAGTCTCTATACTAATTACTTCTTCAGCAAAGGGATTCAACAAATCAATAATTAATGCTTGTGAAGTGGTTTTTTTTGCAGGCATCGATATCATCCAATTCACAAGGATTTCTGGCTCTGATTTTAGTATTTCTTTCCAATTCAGGGGAAATTTTGCGAGTGATGGAGGATCTAATTCATCGAACCAGTCTAAAGCTGTGTATATGACTATATTACCAAAACGAGTCACTAAATCTTCAATATCAACTTCAGAACCAGTTTGAAGAATCGATCGTACAATTTCTTTGATAGTGGAGTCGGGAAGATTATTGATCGAGGTAATAAGCTTTATTGTTTCGACCTGTTTTTCTTTTGTAGTAATCTGCCAAAATTCGCGAGAAGTAACTAACTCAGGTTTAAATACGATAAATATTTGAGGTAAAGGTTTATCTGTTCTTACGAAATCGAATAAGTCTTGTAAGGTGATTACTTCAGAGACACCCATTAAATATTCGATACCTATTGAGGTTATAGTAGAACTTAAAAGATCAAAAGTCAATTGCCTAGCTTCGTTTGGATAATTTTCCCAAAATAATTTCGCTCGTTCTTTGACATTCAACCAACTTTGATCAAACATTGATAAATCATCGAACTTACACAATTCCTTTAATATGTGACCTTCTGTTACAAAAGGCAACAACCATTGTCGTTCAGATTTATCTGATCCAAAGGTCGCCTTCTTAAGGGAAGTTGCTTGTTGTTTTTCGGGGAAACATATTTTTATATTTTTGAGCAACGTTTTCAAATCTTCTTCTTTGTTATCAATTCTTTCAACAGTTTGATAGATCTGTAATAATTTTATATAAACATCACGGCCATTCTGAAATTCAGAACCAAATGTCCAGAGAAATTTTCTAATTTTCTCAAAATGTTTTGAATTAATATCTTTATCGAAACCGTATATACTTTGGAATAAAAAGGGAGTATTCTCTTAGATTAAATCGCGGTACTGTTTATCTTCGAAATCAATAAATATTGCCTTTTCTACTTCTCTTTTAATCTTTTCTAGCGATCTCCCGGGAACAGCTTGAAGATCAAAACCAATAGCTCCGTAACTACGGTTCGAAATCGATCCTGTACAAAAACAAAATGAGCGGCGCAACCGAGGCCACTGCAAATTCCAAATATTAAAGAAAGTGTTTTCGAAATCTGATGGATTTTTTGTTGATATAAATACTGGAAGAGATGGGGAATTGTACAAACTAGAGATTAATCTTAAAGCAATCGGCTGGGAGACATCGATAAAATTGTTGCTTGCTTCATTAAAAATCATAGATAGCTTATTTTGGTAATGGCTTTTTATATAGGCAGTCCCTTTAAGTGGACGTTTGAAAAGAATACATAACTCTTGTAGATTATTGATACTGGCAAAATCTGAGAAATCAATAATTAAACTATGAGTCCAAACGCAACCAGGACGATGCATTTCCGGAGCATACCATGTTCTTGCCAATACATACTTATTTACTTCGATTAATGGGTATCCTGTTATATAACTTTCAAAGCCTTGAACCATGCTCGATCCAGACATATCACTTAATATAAGCATAATTCTCTCTGCCGAAGATGGCAAAGATAAAGAAGTTGCAAGAAGGCCATGACCATTTTCATATCCGTGCAAAGCTTGGTCTACTAATAATTCATTACCTTGATTCATAACGATATATTACTCCATTAACCAAGCAATGGGAGCACAAAGATCATGGTTTTGAATATTATCCTGAACTACAATTATCCTTTGCGATTGCTCGCGATATCCAAGTAACTTATCTTTGTGTTCTTTTAGGTCGCCCCCTTGAGCACTAATTCCAAAAATTTTGTATGGCACATCATTGCTATTCGCGATAATATATTGATATAGTAGAGGAAGTCTTTTCATAAGCCAATCGCGTGGACTTAATTTCTCAATCATCACTAGATCCCATGCAGAAATTACTATCGCAATTTTTTTGGATTTGTTCCCATTTTTAGTATCATAAAAGTGTACAAATTGAAGCAACTCAACAAGCTTCACTTGGGTTGGTGAAATAGATGAATCCCATTCAATAAAATCGTCAGAGTCTAGATTGTTTTCCGATACATTGCTGAAATTGTTAATTCCATCTTCTAATACAGATGTTAATTTATTTGCATCATCTATTCTTATAGGTTCAACTATTTCATCTGGATGTATGAACAAAATAATTCCAGATGCACCATTTATAAGCGCTTTGTATTCTTTCAACCACCGCCGATCATTCCACTGTTCTCGAAAAGTCTCCCCGGATAAATCTGGGAGATAAATTTCTGTAACCGA
>CAILYI010000251.1 GCA_903838415.1 uncultured Anaerolineae bacterium
GGGACACAGGATCCCATCGGTTGGGTGATACGGCCAGTAGCCCCGAGACATCAGGGCATGGCGCGTGGCGGTCATCACGTCAGACTCTTGCATTTGCTTATCCCCCTCCCAAACTTCTTTCCAACTCATCGGCATACTCTCTGAGTTGTTTGATAATCAAGATTGGGTCGGTCATACCCTTGATGTCGACCAGTTTGGCAAGCGTGTACGCGATTGGATCAAGCAGAGAGTAGTCAAACTCGGCAATCAGGATGGTTTTCTGACCATGAATGATGGCGGAATAACCAACTCCTTTGATGATCTCGCCCAGCATGTCTTCGTACTGGAGTCGGTATTTTTTGTCGATGTCACGCACACTGACGGATGGGTCAAGCACGTCGTTCATGCCGTTGACCACAACATTTTCAAAAGTTTCGAGTTGGGCAGTTTTCTGTGCTTGCTCTGTATTGATGACGCGAATCAATTCTCTGCTGAGCTTCTCATGCTCGGGGGTATCGACCTTGACCTTTGCCAGTTTCTTCACCACCAGGCGCTTTTCGTCATCAAAACGGCGCGAAACAGCATCCACCAGACGATCTTGCTGTCGGGCGCTCTGAACGAAATGGCGGAATTTTGTGTAGAAGGTTGGCTGCGCAATGAGTGGGGCGATGTCCAGCCCCATCGATTTCATGCGCGGAATAAGCTCTTTTACCGCCCAGGCCAGTTCGGATTTCTCTCCCACTGACTGAGATACCCCTAATCTTTCCCGGAGCAATTCCGTGAATGACTCGTAAATGTTTTCGTGTTCATCCGGAACAAGCTGCAGCCCGGAGCGTTCATAGGCGATTTGAAACAGCATATTTGAGCGTTTTGCCAGGTCGCTCAGTTCATCGAAAACGGACAGGCCCAGATCGGCGCGTTCTTTGATCCAGCGCGTCAATAGTTGTTGGGACAATAGTGCCGCCTGGATTTTGCTGGCGTTTTTTCCATCCCACTTCTCCCAAAATATCAGGGAGTAAATAGCTTTGACAATCTTCTCCGCTGACTCTGGGGCATTGGGTGTCATCAGGAAACCGAACATTTCGAGTGTTGGCTTTTCTGGAATGACCTCAAAGCTGAAGTCAAACGTTGAAGATTTTTCGCCCTCAACCAGGGCGTAAATCTGTTGGTCTAGCAAAGCAGACATTTTTCATCTCCTTTTCACCAGGTTAAAAAACAACCACGCAGAACGTGTTACATCGTCTCTGCGTGGGTTGTATAAGTTTAGGGGCCGTGCTAACGCACAATTTGCGCGTTATTTTTACTTTTTTAGTATATCATTTGTGTAGAACGCATATTCTATCTTTCCCGCGAGGGAAATTTCACATGGAGCCTCCTTATGGATGATTTACCGATCATGTCGATCAGCACTGCCACCGAACAGGCCGAATTACGCACTGTTTTGATCGCGATGGCAAATGGATCTACCCTGCAAGATGCCTGCAAACAGGCCAGTATCTCTACTGTTACTGCCCGAAAGCGCATGGCGCAGTACCCGGAAGTCTTGTCGGACTTCAAACGCGCCAATGATGCTTTGATGCGCGGTCAGCTGCTTGCCATCATCGAAGCTCAGAATAAAGTCCTCAACAAGATTACAAGCCAGGTGGACATCATTCAGGACCCGGACACCTTGATGCGCATCAGCTCTCACTTGAACGCTGAGTCCAGCCGCATCCAGGCATCTCTCAACACGGATGGTTCTTCGCGTGACGATGAAGTCAAGAAGATCATGGGCATCAGCCGCAAACCGATCGCCTCACGCATGGAAATTACGATCAACCTGAATGGGGAAAGTACCAAAGACGATACTCTCCCCATCATCATCGACGCGGAATCAGAATAACGGGAACGCGATCGA
>CAILYI010000252.1 GCA_903838415.1 uncultured Anaerolineae bacterium
ATCTTTACTAAATATCGTTGAAAATTCTACCAACCCGGTTGCCCCAAACCCCCCAAAAAAGTGCCATGTTTGCGCCAAAAAAGTGCCATTTTTGCGCAGAAAGCGCGCAAAAACGAAGCGCCAGGGTTATTTCAACCCTGGCGCTTCGTTTTTTTATTCCATTGATTGGATGGGTCACTCCACCCAGGGATTAGACTCCCTGCCTGGCAAGGTTTTCCGCGCGAAAGCCTTCACAGCTTGCCGATTTTGAAGCTGAAGGATTTCCACCACCTTGCCCATCTCTCGTTTGACAGTTCGCTCACTCAAAAATAACTCATTACCGATTTCTTTATATTTTTTCCCCTGTGAGATGCGCTCCAAAATCATTTGCTGACGCTCGCTCAGGCTGTCAAGCCCGGCCAGTTTAGTCGTGTCTGAAGATGAAGAATTTGTCTCCGAACTGCTGGAAGAAAAAGAATCCAACATGCGTAATGCCATGCCAGGTGAGAGCGGCACTTCCCCTCGGGTGAAACCTGCCAGTAAACGGATAAATTCATTTACATCCATACTCTTCAACAGGTAGCCTGAAGCCCCATTTTTAATCGCTTCAACCAGCGTGGATTCGTTTTCAGATACCGTCAGGATGATAACTGTTGTTTCTGGCAACATCGCCTTGATATTGCGGGTGGCTTCCAACCCATTCCGCCCGGGCATGTTCACATCCATAATCACCACATCTGGTCGCAAGGCCTGCGCCATACTTTCAGCTTCCAAGCCATTATGAGCCAACCCTACCACGGTTAATCCGCGCATTCGCAGCAGATGCGCCAACCCTTCCAGGAATAATGGATGATCGTCGGCCAACAGGATGCGGCGTCCATACGCAAGCCGCAAATCATCTTCATCCACCAAAGGGATTTGGCGCAGCAAACACGGCAAATTTAGCACCAGGCGCGTCCCTTTATGCTCTTCGCTGTAAAAATCCAATCGTCCGCCAACTTTTTCAGCGCGCTCACGCATCATCTTCAAGCCAAAATGACCGGATTCGCCCTGTGGGCTTGCGAGAGCGTGCAGTTTACTTTCGAGATCGAATCCTTGGCCATTATCTACGACTTCTATTTGCGCCAGTTCGGCAGTGAAATTAAACTTCACCACAACCTGTTGCGCATTGGCGTGTTTGCTGACGTTGGTCAGCGCTTCATGGATGATTTGCTGCTGAGCGTATTCCACAGCTGGTTCAAAAGCCGGGTCAGGGGCATTTTCGGGGTATTCCAGGATGACTTGCAACCCATCCCTGGCCGGGAATTCTGCCATCATTTCCGCCATCTTTTGGGGAAGATTCTGCTGCGAATTGCCGGGTCTTAATCCCAGGATAAAGGAACGCACAGAATCATGACCGTCTCGTACCACGTCAGATATTTCAACCAATTTCTGACGCAGTTTATCCAGTTCCTTGTTTTCAAGCAGCGAGACAGAAACCTGGGCCAGCATGTTCAAAAACCCCAGGATTTGTCCCAAGCCATCATGCAGTTCGCGCCCCAGCTCTTCACGTTCAGCCAGTACAGCCAGTTTACGCTGTTGTTCGATGGCTTGCAGCTGCAGTTTTTCCCGAAATCGAATTTCAGCTCGCAGCCGGGCATTCACCGATTCCAGTTCTGTATTGGCGCCTCTCAGCTCAACCTCCCGCTGGTAAAGCTCCGTTGTATTGCGAAGAACAAGCAAGCGACCGGTAAGATTATGGCGCCAATCATACAATGGCGTGCTGCGAATATCGTAATATTCAGGTTTTTCGACAGTGCCCAGGGTTAATTGTTGGTGGGTTTCAATGGCCGCATCATAGTGTTGCAACCAGCTAAGCTGAAGGGGTTTTAGTTTGATTAAAATCTTTCCATGTTCTGCTGATTCCTGTGGCAATCCTGCCAATCTGCGGGCTGCCGGATTGGCATCTGCAACCTGTAAATTTCTGTCCACCACTAAAACGGCATCCTGCATTTCCTGGATGAGTTGTTCGCGGGGAATGCCCACCACGTCCAACAGGCGATATCGCCACACCCCCCAGGTTACAAACAGGCTGGGAATTGAAAATACAAGATTGTAGTAAGGATATTCATTCAGCCCGGCAATGTATATAAAAGTCGCCAGCACCGCTGAGCCGACACTAAAAAACAAAATCAACGCTTGCTTGCGCTGCAGTTCGGTTAAGTTGGCATATATGCGTAAAAAAACAAACAAGCTAACAACCAGTAAAAATAAATCATAATAGATGTTGATATAAAAGCAAATTTGATAATTGATTTTGGATAAAGTCATGCCTGAAACAGAATATAGCTGAATATCCGTCCACATCAGGTGATGCGCCGAATTGGTGAAAAACAGCAATATCCCGAGCATGGGAATCAGCGCAACCAGCAGCAGGTTTCTTCTGCTCAACCGATAATCATTCCCCGCGAACGAAAAGGTATAGTTGAATATCCCCAGGGACATCATGCAAAACGCGATGATAATCAACCGGTTCAGATCCAGGTAGAATTCAACGCTAGTGGTACCCAGGCGCAGTCCCAGGGCCAATAGCCAGATGGCATTTCCAGACAGGATGAACACGTGATCAAAACCGG
This sequence comes from uncultured Anaerolineae bacterium, assembly GCA_903838415.1. Lineage (GTDB taxonomy): Bacteria > Chloroflexota > Anaerolineae > Anaerolineales > Villigracilaceae > UBA5195. The sequence continues at coordinate 2,595 of CAILYI010000252.1, forward strand.
TGCTATCACGGTTCGCCCAAGCATAAAAGCAGTTTGATGTAATCAAAAGACCGCTAATTATTAAAGTAAGGCTCAGGAAGTTTGGAGTGTACATCGACTGCATTTTATCATAGTGGCTTATTTCACTCGGTTTTGACGAGAGTGACCTGTCAAAATTTACCCGGTGAATTTTGCCTACAACCCAGGCCTGAAAATACTGCATTTTTTGAATTTCCAGATGGTTTTAACATCGCGTTTGTGCAATCGCGTTCCATTCGCTGAAATTTTGTAAACTCGTGAATTCTTCGGTAAGCACCAGCTGATGAGCGCACAACTTGGCGTAACGACCTGGCAACCAGATGGATTTGTTAATATCTCAAAAAAACGGGGAATGTCGATCCATCAGAATTCCCAACTAAAGTGGACAATCTCAAATTTTGAGGAAATTTTTCAGGTGACTAATAGTATGGGTAGCATCTCCCCAAAATGAACAGGGGGGGTACCCGTACAGGCGGGTTTCCGCCACTCAGCCCAAAATGATATGGGCCTTTTCATTTTAGCCCCAGGAAGATTGAATCGCCAGTCGGGAAGATGATCGAAAGCTCGTATCGCTGATCTTGCTCTACAAACGGGAAACAAAGGCGTAACAGCAAATAAAAGTTTGGCACTCATTACCACGGAGTTACATTGTAACGATTCCCGTGGGATGATGCAAAAAAATGTTCAGCTATGAACGCAACCTTTTCTTCGAAACTGCCACCGTACAGCATCAAGCGCTCCTTGGTTGTTGAACAGTCGCAATCTCAGCCCCGATTCCTTCGGGGGAATCGCGGCTGAGATTCACGCACAATATTCATCAAACTTTTCATCATTCATAAATGAGCATCTCTTGGGTTGGGCAGTTCAAAATAAAGTTGGTTGATGCATCCAACCCAATTAATTATATCTGGCATTTGAGAGCGGTAAAACAGGTTAGTTTTCTGTTTTCTGCCCAGTTCCAATATCTCCAATGCCTGAAAATAATAGTAGAAAGCCACTGGATCGGTTTTTTTTGAGCTTGTTCAACTTGTTGCAAGCCAGGTTGTCGATTGTTACAAGAATGACACAACAAGATAGGACATGCAAACTATGCTGATGACGATGATGAGAGTTAACAAAGTGGCAACTCCATTTGGATTAAGGAAGCTAGGGTTGAAATAGGTATTTCCAAAGTTTGTAATCAAACTGATGACGCTCCCAGGCTAGTTGGCCAGGGCCATCAGGGATTGTTGTTCAGTCAAATCAAGCACTTTGCTCAATTCCAGCAGGATAATCAGCCGGGTATCCAATCGAATAATCCCCTTCAAAAAGGCGGAATTCACTGTGCTGACCATGGGCGGCAGCGGCTCGATGAATTCATCCGAGACCCGCAGGACTTCTGAAACCGCGTCCACCACAGATCG
>CAILYI010000253.1 GCA_903838415.1 uncultured Anaerolineae bacterium
CCGGGACGGGTGCTCGATCATTTGCTCAAACGCGCGTTCTCGCTTGAACATCTCAAAATGCTGATTTTCGACGAAGCCGATCGCATGCTTTCGATGGGCTTTTACCCCGATATGCAGGATGTGAAGCGCTACTTACCCCAACGCGCCATCCATACCTGCATGTTTTCGGCCACCTTCCCCGATGCAGTCATGCGCACCGCGCGCGAATTCATCCAGGCGGGCGAATTTCTCAGCCTGAGCAGCGACCACATCCACGTCACCGATACGGAACATGTCTTTTATATCGTCGATGGCATGGACAAAGACCGCAGCCTGGTGCGGCTGATCGAGATCGAGAATCCATCTTCCGCAATTATTTTCTGCAATACAAAAATGCGGGTGAATTACATCGCGGTGGTGTTGCAGCGCTTTGGCTACGACGCTGACCAGTTGAGCGCCGACCTGTCGCAAGCAGAGCGGGAAAAAGTGCTGGATCGCATCCGTAAGGGAACGCTACGTTTCCTCGTCGCCACCGATGTAGCCGCGCGAGGGCTGGACATTCCCAGCCTGTCGCATGTCATCATGTACGAGCCGCCCGACGAAATGGAAGCTTACATCCACCGCGCCGGGCGCACCGGACGGGCTGGCGCCAGCGGCGTAGCGATTTCGCTGGTCAACAAAGGCGAGAAATTCACGCTGGAAAAGATCGCCAAGGAATATTCCATCCCGATGCAGGAGCGCCCCATTCCCAGCGACGAAGATGTAGCCGCCGTCGTCGCCGAGCGCGTGACCGCCCTGCTCGAAGCACGCCTGCGTGGACGGGACAAGCTGCAGCTTGAACGTTCCCATCGCTTTGAGCCGCTGGCGCGCTCCCTGGCCGAAAATGAAGAAGAATCGGCCCTGATTACCATGCTGCTGGATGATTATTACCAGCAAAGCCTGCACGCCCCGGTCGCCGGTCCCAGCGGAGTTCCCACACCAATCCGGCAGAATCAGCCGAGTTCCGGACAAGATCGTCACAAACGGCGAAGATAACCTTTTTGGGATAATCCGGCGCGCGCGTCTCAGAGCTCCTGTATAATTATCAAAACTTCCAGGTAACAGCCTCACCTCTGCGTGAGGCTGTTGTCGAGATTTCAGTAGGAAATCCAACCAACATGGACATTTCTCAATATATTCACCTGCTGGGCGACCAGCTTGGAAAAGTAATCTCGGAGCTCGAATCCCCGGCCATTTTTGAAACCGAGGAACGCATCCGCGCACAAGCCAAGGCGCGCCGCGGCGGAGATGAGAACGCAGCCCAGCATTTGCGCGCGGAAGTCGCCGCGCTCGCCGCTGACGAGGCCCGCGCCGTTTCAGCCTCGTTTGCCACTTATTTCGACCTGGCGAACCTGGCAGAAGAGAATTATCGCCTGGACTTACTGCGTCAGCAGGCCAGCGAAAACGCGCAGCAGCCCGTCCGAGAGTCGATTGCCGAGGCGATCGCCGAACTCAAGGCGCGCGGCGTCACGCCGGAACAGATGACCGCCCTGCTCGAAACCCTGTCCATTGAACTGGTTTTGACAGCGCATCCCACCGAGTCGCGCCGCCGAACCATTATTTCGAAACTGCAACGCATCTCACAACTGCTACATCAGGCCACCACTCCGGGCATTCTGGAACATGAAAGCCAAAAACTGCTTAAAGCCATCCATGCCGAAATCACCGCGCTGTGGCTGTCGGACCGTTCACGCACCAGCAAACTGGCAGTCACCGACGAAGTGCGCACCGGCCTGTATTTCATCGATTCAGTCTTCTGGCAAACCCTGCCCGGCCTGTATGCCGACCTGGATGACGCGTTGCACAAACACTACCCCGGCTTGCGAGTCGATCATCCCTGGCTGCGCCTTGGCTCCTGGATGGGCGGCGACCGCGACGGCAACCCCAACGTCACCAATGAAGTGACCGCCGAAACCCTGCGCCTGCATCGCGGCCTGGCGGTCGAAAACCATCGCCGTATCCTGCAAAACGTCGCCCGCCACCTGAGCATTAGCGCCCGCCGTCAGCCAGTGCCAACCGAACTGGTCGAATGGCTGGATAAACGCCGCCCGCTGCCGCCCCATGTTGAATTTATTGAACAGCGCTACGCCAGCGAACCCTACCGCCTGATTCTCTCGCTTTTGGCCGCAGATTTGGCCGAAGCCTCGCAAGACGACATGAAAAACCGCCTGCTGCGCCGGGAACCCTATCGCGCCCGCATCCAACCCACCGATCTGAGCACGCCGCTCAATTTGATTGCCGCCAGCATTCCCGCGCCGCTCGCCGAAGATGAATTACTCACGCTGCGCCGCCAGCTGTCCATTTTTGGATTGCATGCCGCCCGAATCGATCTGCGCGAAGAATCAAGCCGCTTAAATGTCGCGCTCGGGGAAATTTTACGCGCCCTCGAGATTACCCCGGCCTTTGAGTCTTTGCCCGCGCCCGAACGGCTGGAGCTACTCACCCGGTTGCTCTCGTCGCCGTTACCGGAGCTTTCCACCCACCCCGGGGTGACCGCCGCCACCGCCGAAACGTGGGCCTTATTCCAGTTGATTGGACGCGTTAACCAAGTCTATGGCAAGGAACTGCTCGGACCTTTCGTCATTTCGATGACCCACTCCGCGGCGGATATCCTGACCGTGCTGCTGCTGGCACGCTGGACGGGTTCTGATGCTGGCCTACAAATCTGCCCGTTATTTGAATCGATCAATGACCTGGATTCCGCCTCACGCATTCTGACGGAATTATTCACATCCGACACTTACCGCGCCCACCTAGCCACCTGCAACAACGAACAGATGGTCATGATCGGCTACTCGGACAGCAACAAGGACGGCGGCTACCTGATGGCAAACTGGGCGCTCTACCAGGCCCAGGAAACCATCACACGCACCGCCCGGGATCACGCCATCAGCCTGGTCATTTTCCACGGGCGCGGCGGGACAGTTGCGCGCGGCGGCGGCCCGGCCAATCGCGCTATCCGCGCTCAACCGGCGGGCAGCATCAACGGACGATTCCGCGTCACCGAACAAGGTGAAGTGATCGCTTCGCGCTATTCCAATCCAGCCCTGGCGCACCGTCATCTTGAGCAGATTGTCAACGCGGTATTGCTGGCTTCCGCGCCAGACGCGCAGAAAAGCGCACAAATCCCGCCCGAATGGCGCTGCGCCATGGATGAAATGTCCGCGGTTGCTTTTCGCGCCTACCGCAAGCTAGTTTACGAAACCCCGCGCTTTATCGATTTCTGGCAGACCGCCACCCCGCTGGACGAGGTCAAACGCCTGCACATTGGTTCGCGCCCGGTTTCGCGCGCCGGAAACACCGAAGTCAGCAATATTCGCGCCATCCCCTGGGTTTTCTCATGGATGCAGAGTCGCTACAACCTGCCCGGCTGGTTTGGGCTGGGCAGCGGCCTGAACGCCATCACCGCCGGAACACAGCACGCCGCACCGCTGCTGCGCGAAATGTACAACGGTTGGCCGTTTTTTAAAACCCTGCTCGATAACGCCGAAATCTCGCTGCTCAAAGCGGATATGGGCATCGCCGCGCTCTACGCCGAACTCGTCCCTGACCAGGAGTTGAGCCGCGCCCTGTTTGCCATCATCCTGGCTGAATATCAGCTGACCCGCGAGACTTTGCTCGCCATCAGCGGCCACCAGGATTTGCTCGATGGCGAACCCGTCACCCAGAATGCCATCCGTTTGCGCAATCCGTACGTTGATCCCTTGAACTACATCCAGGTGGAAATGTTGCGCCGCCTGCGTTCCATGCCTGCTGACAGCCCCGAAGCCGAAGCCTTGCGTGAAGCAGTCGTCCTGACCATCAACGGCATCGCCGCCGGGTTGAAGAATACCGGTTAAAAGGAGAAATCCATGTTCACTCACGCCATCACCCGCCTCCCCGCCGCCAATTTCGCTGACGGATTGACCACGGTCGATCTTGGCATCCCCGATTATCCCAAAACGCTCGCTGAACATGGGCGCTACCTCGTCGCGCTGAAAGAATTGGGCCTGACCCTGACCCAACTGCCAGCCGACCTGCGCTACCCGGATTCCACGTTTGTGGAAGATGTCGCCATCATCACCGAAAATGGCGCAATTCTGACCCGTCCCGGCGCCGAAAGCCGCGCCGGAGAAGTCGCGGCCATGAAAGACACGCTGCGACAGTTTTACCCTGAGCTGGCCGAAATCGTCGCCCCCGGCACGCTGGACGGCGGCGATATATGCGAGGTAGTCCCGGTTCTCGCACGGGGCGAGGTAGTCCCGGTTCTCGCACGGGGCGAGGTAGTCCCGGTTCTCGCACGGGGCGAGGTAGTCCCGGTTCTCGCACGGGGCGAGGTAGTCCCGGCACCAGCACGGGGCGAGACTGGCGCGCACTTTTTCATTGGCATCTCACTGCGCACCAACGAAGCGGGCGCCCAACAACTGGCCGATTGGCTGGCCACCAAAGGCTGCACCTCCAGCTTTATCGACATCCGCCAGACGCCCGGCATCCTGCATCTCAAGAGCGGCATCGCCTCGATCGGCGACAACCGCCTGATCGTGATCGACTCGCTCGCCGCGCATCCGGCTTTCGCAGGCTACGAACTTATCCGCGTCGCCGCGGGCGAAGAATATGCCGCCAACTGCATCCTGGTCAACGACACCATCCTGATTGCCGCCGGATTTCCCAAATTTGAAGCCACTTTGCGCGGATTGGACTACAAACTCAAAGTGCTCGACATGTCCGAATTCCAAAAAATGGATGGCGGCCTGAGCTGCCTGTCCCTGCGCTTCCAGCCATGAACTTTGTCCTGATTCGCGGCGGCGGCGACCTGGCCAGCGGCATCGCCATCCGCTTGCATCGGTCCGGTTTCAAGGTCATCATCACCGAACTGCCCAATCCGCTGGCAGTGCGGCGCGCCGTTTCATTTTCAGAGTCAGTTTACGCGGGAGAAATCAAGGTGGAGGGAATTCTCGGCCGTCGGGTGGAATCCGCCGCTGAGGCCTTTGAGCTCGCTCAAAAGGGAATCATCCCGGTGCTCATCGACCCGGAAACTGACATCTTGAAAAATGGAAATTGCCCCGCCCTGATTGACGCCCGCCTGCTGAAGCGCACCGCTGATACTGACATCCACTCCGCGCCGTTGGTGATCGGACTTGGCCCCGGCTTTACCGTTGGAGAAAATTGTCACACCGTGATTGAGACCAATCGCGGTCACACCCTGGGCCGCGTCTACTGGACAGGTTCCGCCTGCGCCGATACCGGCCAGCCCGAAGGCGATCCGCGCCGCGTGCTGCGCGCCCCGCTCGATGGCGTTCTGACCGCCGCTGCCGAAATTGGCGAGCACCTTGAACCCGGTCAGCTCATCGCCCAGGTCGGCCCGGAAAAAGTCATCGCACCCTTCAAAGGCGTGCTGCGCGGACTCATCCGTCCGGGCCTCAGCATCACCAGGGGCGTGAAAATCGGTGACATCGACCAGCGCGACGACCCACAATACTGTTTCATGGTCTCCGATAAAGCCCTAGCTGTGGCCGGGGGGGTGCTCGAAGCAATTCTCAGTCAGCCGGAAATCCGTTTGCAATTATTGGGGTAGCTTCATGCAATTATCCAAAGCCTTGCGACTCTCCAACTCAGACGTGGTTGCCTTTGTAGGCGCTGGCGGCAAAACCTCCGCCATGTTTCGCGTGGCGCAGGAGCTTGCTCCAGCCCTGGTGACCACTACCACCCACCTGGGAGCCTGGCAAGCCAGCCTGGCAAACCTGCACTTCATCTGGGCGGCAGATGCGCCCATGCCGGAAATCGAATCGTGGTTGAGCAGCGGCGTCATCCTGGTGACCGGCATGCTGGATGAAGAAACCGGGCGCTTCCGCAGGCTGGATTCCGCGCAACTGAAAAAACTCAGGGAACTGGCGGGCTATCACAATCTGCCACTGCTGATCGAAGCGGACGGGTCGCGCCAAAAACCGCTCAAAGCGCCCGCTCCACACGAACCGGTTATCCCCGCTTTTGCGGATGTGGTTGTAGTGGTGGCCGGGTTGAGCGCGCTGAAACAACCACTGCACACAGCCATTGTCCACCGCTCTGAAATTTTCAGCCGCCTGAGTGGATTGAAGGAAGGCGAAGCCATCACGCCGCAGGCACTCGCAAAAGTTCTGACCAGCACTGAAGGCGGCTTGAAAAACATCCCGGCTGGCGCGCGGCGTGTGGCATTGTTGAACCAGGCCGATACCCCGGCCTTGCAGGCCCAGGCCAATGAAATTGACGGTCTGCTGCTTCAAGCCTACGACGCCGTCGTCATCAGTTCCATGGAACCGCCGCCAGGATCTCCGCCGGAAATCGTCAGCGCGGTGAAGGAAAAAATCGGCGGGATTATCCTGGCCGCCGGAGCTGCTTCCCGCTATGGACAGCCCAAACAACTGCTGGATTATCACGGTCAACCTTTTGTGCGTGTCGTGGCTGAGACGGCGCTCCAGGCCGGGCTGGAACCGGTCATCCTGGTCAGCGGCGCCAATGCGGATTTGGTGGAAGCCGCCGTCGACGGTCTGCCGGTAATCGTCAGCCGTAACCCAGACTGGCAGGTTGGGCAAAGCACCTCCATGCGCACCGGGGTGACGGCCTTAAAAGAGCAGGCCAGCCAGGCCGGAGGCGCCATCTTTTTACTGGTGGATCAGCCACAGGTCAACGCCGATGTGCTGCGCGCGCTGGTGGAACGTCACAGCCAGGATCTACCAGCCGCCGTGGCGCCGTATGTCTTTGATCAGCGCGCCAATCCGGTCCTGTTTGACCGCGTCACCTTTGACGATTTGCTCACGCTGCAGGGCGATACCGGCGGCCGGGCGGTTTTCTCAAAATTCAGCCCGCGCTATGTGAACTGGTATGACCGGGGGCTTTTACTGGATGTCGATACACCGGAAGATTACGACAAACTATTGCGCGGTGAATTTTGAGCAGAATTTCCGCGATCATCCTGGCGGCGGGACTTTCACGGCGCATGGGGACGCCCAAAATGCTCCTGCCGTGGGGAACCACCTCGGTGTTGGGACAGGTTGTCGCGGTTTTGAACGCGGCCCTGCAACCGGAAACGGATCCGGCTTTCAACGAGCTGGTCGTGGTCACGGGGGGCGCGCGCGAAGCTGTCGAAGCCGAAGTGGCGCGTTTGACGGAAAATTTTCCGGTGCGCTGCATCCACAACCCGGCGCATCAGGCCGGGGAAATGCTGTCATCGCTGCAGTGTGGATTGGCAGAACTCGGCCCACAGGTCGAATCCGCGCTGATTGGATTGGGCGATCAGCCCCAGCTGAGTCTGAGCGCCACGCGGATGGTGCTCTCAGCGTTTGAGTCGTCCGGCGCGCGTTTAGTTGTCCCAAGCTACCAGATGCGGCGCGGACATCCCTGGCTGGTGGAACGCGGCCTTTGGACGGAACTTCTCAACCTGAAAGCGCCCCAAACTCTGCGGGAGTTTCTGAACGTCCACGCGCAAGAAATTCAATATGTGGATACCGACCAAACAATTCTGAAAGATTTGGATACGCCCGAGGATTATCAACGCGAAAGGCCTTGAATTTTTCCGGTCAGCGTGCTACTCTAAATATGGAAGCTCGTTCACACTTCCCGGAGGGCAGAATGACTGATTGGGCGACAATCGTTGAACAAATTCAGAACTCCATGCAGGCCGTGGATAAGGCTCATCAAGCTTCCGAATTGCTGCGGGAAAAAACAGACCGTGACGCAGTGGAAAAGTTCCAGGCCGAAATGAAAGCGCTAAGTAAACATTTGGAGCAAATGCAAAATATCCTGGCGCACGAAGACACCTACACCATCGATGAACTGGCGGAAGCGATGGGCGCGGCCATGGGCGCCGGGGAAACCTACCACCGCATTCCCCATTACGAGATCAAGCATAAAGCGTAGACCAATTCCTCCGCAAGGCAGATAATATTCGTAAGTCAGAAGGCACGGTGCAAACCGTGCTTTTTGTTATTTTTAAGTGTTCTATGTTGCAGAGTATGATAAACTACGCCGCACTGGAGAAAATTATGCGCTATTATGTGATCGTAAATCCACTTTCTGGGCGCGGACTGGGTGAAAAATCCATTCCGGCCATCGAATCAACCCTGAAACAGGCTGGCCTGGATTTCACACTCGTGCGCACCGAGCGAATGTGGCATGCCGCCGAACTGGCTGAGCGCGCCGCGCGTGATGGCTACGATGTCGTCGTCTGCGGCAGCGGCGACGGGACCATCAACGAGGCGCTGAATGGATTGATGAAGGCGCGCAAAGACGGCATCACAAACGTCGCTTTTGGCGTCTTATCCATCGGCACCGGCAACGACTTTTCGGGCGGCATGGGCATTCCCACCGACCTGGAAAACAGCCTGAAGGCCCTGCTGGCGGATAAACGCAAAAAGATTGACCTCGGCTTCGTCAAGGGCGGCGACTTTCCCGCAGGCCGTTACTTTGGCAACGGCATCGGCATCGGCTTCGACGCCGCCGTCGGCACTGCGGCAGCCAAAGTCACCTGGACGCGCGGCCTGCCCGCCTACCTGATCGGCGTCATCGCCACCGTTTTTCTCTATTACACGCCGCCAAAAGTCAGCATCATGGTGGAGGACGAAGAAATCATTCAGAAATCGCTGATGATTTCAATTATGAACGGCAAACGCATGGGCGGCGGCTTCCAAATGGCGCCCAACAGTCAGCCCGACGATGGCTTTTTTGATCTGTGTATCTGCGAAACAGCCTCGAAAGCGCGTATTTTTGGCCTGATTCCCTATTTCTTGAAGGGAACCCAGGAAGGTCAGCCGGAAATCAAAATGCGCAAAGCGAAAAAGGTGACGGTGACCGTGCTGGAAGGGGATTTCCCCGCTCACGCTGACGGCGAAATGCTGTGCTATAACGGTACCGGACTCACGATTGAACTGCTGCCCGCCGAACTGGAAATTATTTCAGGCTGACGCCGCTCCCCAAGCAAGCCTGAGCTTGTCGAAACAAACCCTTTATCCACGAAAGGACACGAATTGCTTATGCTTTTTCGTGAACATCGTGGATAATAATTCTTGCACCCTGGCCTGGAGAAAAACAAAGGTATGAACCTAATGCGCTGGATTGTCACCTACCTCTGTAAACTCGGCATGGCAATCCTGTGCCGGATTGACGCGAAGGAAATGGCCAAAGTACCGGCCAACGGGCCGCTGCTGACCTTTGCCAATCACACCGGCACCGTGGAAGCGCCGATCATCTATACCCAGCTGACTCCGCGCAAAAAGGTGACTGCGCTTGCCAAGATCGAAACCTGGGATAACTGGTTCCTGAACTGGGTTTTCACACTGTGGGGCATCATCCCCATTCACCGCGGTGAAGCGGATATGGTCGCCATGCGCAAAGCGCTGGATGCGCTGGAGAATGGCTATATCCTGGGCATCTCGCCCGAAGGGACGCGCAGCCGCCAAGGCATGTTGCGCCGCGCGCACGGTGGAGTTGCCATGTTGGCGCTGCACAGCGGCGCGCCGCTGCAGGCCATCGCGCACTGGGGCGGGGAAAACTTCGGGACAAACGTCAAACACTTCAAGCGGACGGATTTTCACATCCGCGTGGGGCCGGTTTTTCAGCTTGACTCGCAGGGCCAGCGCGTGACAAAGGAAATCCGCCAGCAAATGGCAGATGAGATGATGTATCAGCTGGCAAAGCTCCTGCCCGAAGAATTCAGGGGCGAGTATTCCGACTTGGAAAACGCCACCGAAAAGTACCTGCGCTTTGTAGCATAGACCGGACACGGCAAACAAAAAACGAGACCCTCGCGGCTCTCGTTTTTGATTCACTCCCACGATCTATGACCTACGCCCTATGACTCACTTCGTACCAATACACATTCGTCGCCCACGGTTGGAAGCCCATCTTGCGATAGAGCGCATTCGCTTCCACGCGGCGCGGATTGCAGGTCAACGAGACGCCATCCAGGCCCATTTGGCGGGCTATTTGAAGCAGTTCATTGACCAATGCTTCGCCAATGCCCTGACCGCGCGCGGCTTGATCGACGATGACATCTTCAACGTGGGCGTGCACACCGCTGGGGGTGCGGAAAACGCCCAAAGTCGCCGCGCCGACGATTAATCCGTCTGCGCCAGGCAGGCGAGCAATAATCAAAACGCTGGGGGAATCCAACTGTTTTTGCAATTCTTGCGGGGTCGGGACGGGAGCCTTCGTCAACTGCGGAATCAGCCGCTCGAAGGCGGTCAGCAGTTCTGGTGTGACGGTTTCGACGCGGCTGATTAAACAGGTCATGGCTTATCTTCCGGGCGATTTTCTCAGACGGCCATATTCCGCAGCGGGGTGCGCGGCCAGAAACTCAACACCGCGTAATATCCCACGTAAATAAACGAAGCCCAAACCACCCACTGCGGCACGTTGGGGTATTGCACCACGCCCCAAATGCCGATAATGCCGTAGAGATAGGAGAGAATCAGGGTCAGGCTGCGCAAGCGCATATTGCGGGTGGGATAAATGTATTTGATCGGCACAAACACCATGATGTTGAACAAAACCAGGAAAGCCAGGTTGAGCCAGGGGTTCAGGCCCATGACCAGCATGTAAAGCACCACCACATTCCAATAAGACGGGAAGCCTTTGAAGAAATAATCATTGGTTTCGTCCGTTTTGGCATCGACTTGCGTGAATTGGTAGGCGGATGTGAGCAGGATGGCAGAGGCGATCACCAGTTTGAAACCGTAAGGCAGGATGTTCGATTCCACCAGGAACAAGGCCGGGACGACGACATAGTTCAAATAGTCGAGCATGTTATCCAGCAAAGCACCATCGATGTTTGGGGCATATTTTGAGACTTGCGCCCAACGCGCCAGCATGCCATCAAAACCGTCCACCACCATCGCCAGCACCATCCACAAAATGGCCATTCGCCATTCGTGGTGGAAGACTGCCAGGAGCGCCAGTAATCCCCAGACCGCCCCGGTGGCTGTAAAAAGATGAACACCATAAGCCATTATTTGACGTTTTAGTGGAAGCCGGGAATTTGTATTCATCTTTATCAATCTCTCCTGTGATGAAAAAAGAAATGTGAGTAGCGTGGGGCAAATTATACCCTGCTTGCGGCCCCCTCTGCCCTACGGGCATCTCCCCCAAATGCAGGAAAGCACTGAATTTGGAGGAGAGCGTCCTGCTGGAATGAAAATCAGCTTTTTACGCCAGCCAACCACCATTCCTTATTACTTATTTCTTATCCCTTATTTCTTATGAATCTGCCAACCTGCCTGTTTCCCTGTCTACCTGCTTACATCGCTTGCATTTACTACAAATTAGAATTTCCTTGCTGGAAAAATTATTTTCCTTCAAGCAAATTGAAATTCTCTTCAAGCAAAATATAATTTCCTTCAAGCAAAATTTATTTTCCTGTAAGGAAAATTAAAATCTCTTGAAGGGAATTTAATTTCCCTTCAAGAGATTTTCTGCACACACGAATATTTCTCCTGCCTCCTGGGGCAGGCTGGGTGGGGGCCGGAACTTAGACTTTCATCAGGCCAATCGTCACCGTTTCGCCTTCAAACGTATCCGTGATCTGATTTGCCTTCTTCGGGGCCGCCGCAAAGGACAGATCAACCGTCAGCGTTTCACCGGTGATGTAAACCTGGTGCGCCATGATCGCTTCCTTCAGCTTCGGTGAAGCCTCCAGATACAGGCGGATGCGATCGGCCACATCCAACCCGCTTTCCTTGCGGAAATCTTGCACGCGGCGCACAAACTCGCGCGCCAACCCCTCGTTAACCAGTTCCGGCGTCAGTTCGGTCACCAGCGCGGCAACGTAGGAACCTTCCTCAGCAACGGCGAAGCCTTCCTTGGCAAGCGATTTCACTTCCACTTCTTCGGGCAGGATGTCAAAACCCTCACCATCGAGCTCCACCCGCATCTTGCCAACCGTCAAAAGGGCGTGCGCCACTTCCTCGCTGTTCAGCGCCAAAATGGCCTTCTGCAATGCCGGGAATTTGTTGCCGTATTTCTGGCCCAACTGCTTGGGCAGCGGCTTGACGGTGTGTTGCAGCGCCTCGGTGCTGGCATCCAGCAGGCGCACCTTCTTGACGTTTAGTTCATCCATCAACAGGTCATCGTAATCCTTGACGGCGCTGCGCTCATGGACGTTTGCCACGGAAAAAGCCGCTTCAGCCAATGGCTGGCGCACCTTGCGGTTGGCCTTGGAGCGTGCCGCGTGACCGAGCGAAGCCAGGCGCATGACCAGCGCCATATCGCGGTTGAGTTTCTCATCCAGCAAGCTGGCATCCACTTCCGGCCAGGTGGAAAGGTGAACCGACTCAGGCGCGGCCGGGTCAAAGGAACGCACCAGGTTTTGGTACAGCTCGTCAGCGATGAAGGGCATGGCCGGAGCGAGCAGCTTGCTGACAGTCACGAGAGCGGTGTACAGGGTGGCGTAAGCGGCCTGCTTGTCCGAATCAGAGTCAGATTTCCAGAAGCGACGGCGGGAGCGGCGCAGGAACCAGGTCGAAAGATTCTCGACAAACTTCTCCAGCGGACGAGTGGCGCCAGTTGCATCATAGTGCTCATAAGCGAAGGTTACATCGCGCACCAGCGTATTGAGTTCCGACAGCAGCCAACGATCAAGACTGCTGTAAGCAAGGCCATCGGTTGCGCCGGGCTGCCAGCCGTCGAGATTGGCATAAGTCACGAAGAACGAATACACGTTCCAGAGCGTCAGCGTGAAATTGCGCAGCACTTCGCCCACCAAATCGATGGAGAAGCGGCGCTCATTGCCGGAAGGCGTGGCGGTATACAGATACCAGCGGAAGGCGTCCGCGCCATGCACGTTGAGCACATCCCACGGATTGACGATGTTGCCCTTCGACTTGGACATTTTGAAGCCTTCGCCATCCAGGATCAGGCCCAGGCAGGCCACGTTCTTGAAGGCGACGCTGTCCATCAGCAGCGTGCTGATGGCGTGCAGCGAATAGAACCAGCCGCGCGTCTGATCGACCGCCTCGCAGATGTAATCCGCCGGGAATTGCTGATCAAAAAGTTCCTTGTTTTCAAATGGATAGTGCCATTGAGCATACGGCATCGAGCCTGAGTCGAACCAGACGTCGATCAGCTCCGGCACGCGCGTCATCTTGCCGCCGCATTTCTGGCAGGCAAAATGGACTTTATCGACATGCGGACGGTGCATATCGAGATTGGTCAGGTCGCGCCCTGAAAGTTTGCTGAGTTCTTCGACCGAGCCGATGCAATACTGATGCTTGCAATCGGCGCACTCCCAGACCGGCAGCGGCGTGCCCCAGTAGCGTTCACGGGAAAGCGCCCAGTCGATGTTGTTGGAGAGCCAGTTGCCGAAACGGCCATCCTTGATGTGTTCCGGCACCCAGTTGATGGTCTGATTCAACTGCACGAGCCGCTCTTTGTACTGGCTGGTGCGGATGTACCAGGCTTCACGCGCGTAATACAGCAGCGGCGTCTTGCAGCGCCAGCAGAACGGATAGGTGTGGGTGTATTGCTCGGCCCGGAACAACAGGCCGCGATTGTTCAAATCGGTTTTGATGGACTCATCCGCATCCTTGACGAAGACTCCGCGCCAGGGCGTCACTTCCGAGATGAAAGTGCCATCCGGGGCGACCGTCATGATGATCGGTAAATCGTATTCCATCGCCACCTTCATGTCATCCGCGCCAAAAGCGGGAGCCAGGTGGACGAGACCGGTGCCGTCTTCAGT
This sequence comes from uncultured Anaerolineae bacterium, assembly GCA_903838415.1. Taxonomy (GTDB): domain Bacteria; phylum Chloroflexota; class Anaerolineae; order Anaerolineales; family Villigracilaceae; genus UBA5195. The sequence goes on from CAILYI010000253.1 coordinate 13,703, forward strand.
CGTGACGAAATCTCCCATCACAACATAATGCGCGGGCTTTTCGGGCGGCAAAAAGGTGAAAAGCGGCTGATAACGGACGCCTTTCAATTTCTTGCCTTTGAAAGTTTCCAGCACCTTCACTTCTTCGCCCCGGAAGACTTTCTCGAGCAGCGCCTGGGCCAAAATCAGCTTTTCAGAACCGGACTCAGGCAGGGCGTGTTCCACCTTGACGTAGTCCACGTTTTCGCCAGCGGCGACCGCCACGTTGGCGGGCAAAGTCCAGGGCGTCGTCGTCCAAACCAGCAGCGAAGTACCGGGCTCGTCGATCAACGGCAGGCGGATAAAGACTGACGGGTCGACGGCTTCATCGTAACCGAGCGCAACTTCATGGTCAGAGAGCGGCGTGCCGCAGCGCGGGCAGTACGGGACGACTTTGAAGCCTTGATAAAGCAGGTCTTTATCCCAAAACTGGCGCAAGATCCACCAAACTGACTCGATATAGTCATTGGTGAAGGTAACGTAGGCGGTTTTCAAGTCCACCCAGAAGGCGATGCGATCCGTCAGCCGTTCCCAATCCTGGATGTAATCAAACGCGGATTTGCGGCATTCTTCGTTGAATTTGGCGATGCCGAATTCTTCGATTTGCTGCTTATTGGTAAAGCCGTGCCGCTTTTCCACTTCGATTTCCACCGGCAGTCCGTGCGTATCCCAGCCGCCGCGCCGCGAGACATGGTAACCGCGCATGATCTTGTAGCGCGGAAACATATCCTTGAAAGCGCGCGCCAGCACATGATGGACGCCCGGTTTGCCGTTGGCAGTTGGCGGGCCTTCATAGAAAACGTATTCTGGGCCGCCTTCGCGGGTTGAAATCGTCTTTTCGAAGACCTTTTCCTTTTTCCAATTCTTCATTACGGCTTCTTCCATCGCCGGAACATCAAGTTTGGGAGAGACTGGTTTGAATGACATGGACACACCTCCGGTAGAAAATAAAAAACTCTCATCCACTCAGGGACGAGAGCCATAAGCGCTCACGCGGTACCACCCAATTTCCTGCAAAGCAGGCACTTTATGAGGACTTGTCTCCGCATCCTCTCGTTTCGCTAACGGGAACGACTCCGTCTTTCTTACTTGCTTGCGCTTTCAGATCGAAGCTCCGGAAGGATTTTCAGTAGTCTGCCCTGCCCCGGCTCACACCAATCCCGGGTTCGCTGACAAGGGCCAACTGGCCTACTCGTTTCCATCATCGCTTTTCGTTAGTCCTATTATACCCACTTCAACCTCGCAGGGCAAGCGCTCAGGCGCTTTCGAGCGTGAAGACCGTGATCTCAGGCCGGCAGTTCAAGCGCACAAAAGGCGGCGTCATGCCCACGCCCCGGTTGGTATATTGCAGCATATTCCCCACTTTATACAGCCCGTTGGGATACTTCCGCGCCAGGTACGGCAGAACCGGCGGACCGATAAAAGGCAAGTTCACCTGTCCGCCGTGGGAATGACCGGAAATCTGCAAATCAAAGCGCCCGCTTTCGGCGCTGACTTCCGCAAAATCCGGTTCGTGCGCCAGCAAAATGGCGCAGCCTTCCACGGGCAGCGCATTAAGCACAAGCGGAAGCCGCGCCTCGCCCTGCATGACATCATCCACGCCCGCAAAATAAATGGATTCAGCGCCGAATTGAAACTTTTCAACCGAATTCACCAGCACACGCACGCCGCTTCGCTCCAGGCTCTTCTGAACGGCGGGCGCATCATACCAATAGTCATGGTTTCCCAACACGCCCACTGTTGGGAATTGGGCAGTCAGCCAGCTCAAACCCACAGTTGACGCATCCAGCAGCCCTTGAATCGAATTCATATTCGAATAAGCCAGCACAAAATCGCCGGTAAAAGCCACCAGATGCGGGGCTTGTTGGGCAATCACCTCCAGCAAATGCTCAAAGCGCGCAATCGTCATCCACGGGCCAAGGTGAATATCGCTGATCTGCGCCATCCGCAAACCGGAAAAAGCCTTGGGCAAGCGCGGCAAAGCCAGTCGAACCTGGGTCACTTCCACGCTTTCGGGCTCAACCTGGAAGACATACGTCCCGCCCCAAGCCAGCAAAGCCGCTTCCAGTCCGGCAATCCCCAAAACCTTGAGAAAATCGCGCCGGGAAAAGCTGCGTTTAGGCTTAGAATTCATTTCAGCACTTTCCATTTCAGCTCCGCAGGAAAAAAGATGTCCATCCTTCAATTTGATAACAGACAAATTATATCCACGTTTGACAAGCTTTCTACGACGACTGGCGGATACATCCTGCACGGAGCCTCCGTTTCACTGCAATCGCCCCAGGCGCCTCGCTGTTATTACCGTCATGGCTGGCAATCCTGGTCCCTGGCGGGATGGACCGACCCGCAGCCTTTGCCGGTTCAAAAACCGGCCTTACTCCACCCGTTGCAAATCGACCCGCTTTACGCGCAACATCCGTCATCAAACGGATCCTGGCTGGGAGCGCTGGACCTGGGCGATGGCAACATCCTGTTTCTCGGAGCGCTCGGCCTCGACAGCCACGTCCAATGGCGTGACGGCAAGCTGCAAGGCTGGTACGAATCCGGTTCCGGAGATTGGTTTGCCGCCTGCGGCCCCGAACGCGAAGTATTCAGCACTTACGCGCCGCTTTTGGTACAGATTTTGGGTACCGGTCGCGCTGAGAAGCCCTTCCACGTGTGGTGTTCGTGGTACAGCCTGTACACCGCCATCGACGAACCCATCCTGCTGGAGACTCTCGCCCAACTCGGGCAACTTCCTTTCGACGTTTTCCAGGTGGATGACGGCTGGCAGCTTTCAATCGGCGATTGGGAGGCCAACGCCAAATTCCCGGCGGGGATGAACAGCCTGGCAAACGAAATCAAGGCTACGAGGAGAAAAGCCGGTCTGTGGCTGGCTCCATTCATCGCGCTGGAATCGTCCAATCTGTTCCAAAAACATCCCGATTGGTTCCTGCATGATGAAGCCGGAAAACTGGTTTCAGCAGGTTTCAACTGGGGCGGACAGCTCTACGCGCTCGACACTACTCACCCGGCCGCGCTGGATTGGCTTGCGGCGTTGATGAAACAGGTGCGCGCCTGGGGCTATGATTACGTCAAGCTGGATTTTCTGTACGCAGGCGCGCTGCCCGGCAAACGTCAAGTGGAGATGCCGCGCGAAGCCGCTTACCGGCACGGCCTGCAGGTGCTCCGCGCAGCGCTGGGCGAAGATGCTTATCTGCTGACTTGTGGCGCGCCGATCTTGCCATCGCTCGGTTTGTGCGATGCCATGCGCGTTGGCCCGGATGTGGCCGCGGCCTGGGAGAGTCAGCGCGATGCAGTTTTGCTGTACAACCCAACCACACCCGGCGCGAAAAACGCCATCCGGACGACGGTCAATCGCCTGTGGTTGGCGCCGCTCGTCCACACGGACCCGGATGTGGCGTATTTCCGCAAACATGAATCGCAACTGTCAGCCCAACAAAACACCATGCTGCAGGACCTGGCCCTGGTGTGCAACTTCAAGGCCACCTCCGACATGCCGCAGTGGCTGACAGATTCAGAGCGCGCAACGCTGCAGGAGTTCTTGCTCGCTCAGCCCAGGGTCGAGCGGACCGGTCGCTACACCTTTCGATTGGATGGCCGGGAAGTCGATTTCAGCGCCGCCATGCCCCTGCCAGAGCCGCCCAGGGGCTTCATGGCATTGATTGGCGCAATCACCGGCTGGCTGGGAAGCCAACCTTTCGTTTTGAATTTGCTGAATACATTGGGAAAACGGGCGCTCGAAAAGATGAAAAGAAGCCTGGACGAGCGCTAAAAAACTGCGGGCCTGACTCTGCTGGATAGCAGAATCAGGCCCGCAGGCGGTAAATAAAATCTGGTAAAGCGCGCTGCTTGCCGCGGCTATTTGAGCGCGTCGAGCAGTGTTTTTAATCCCTCCGTGGCTGAAAGATGAATCCGCAAAATGCGGCGCTTGCGCGCAGCCAGAGCTTCGTAATCGCCGAGAGATTGAGCGCGTTCGAGCACGCTAAAGCTCATGCCCTGCTCAGGAATATCCAGATCCTGGGCGGAATCAGCGGTAATCAGCAGGAACAAGCCGTTATCCGCGCCGCCTTTGTGCAGTTGGCCGGTGGAATGCAGGAAACGCGGCCCAAATCCAAGTGTGGTGGCACAGCCAGTGCTGGCGCTCAAATAGACGCGCAATTCAGTCAAGGCAGCCTGCATGGCCGGGTTTCGCCGCAGATAAGCGTTGACCGCGATGTAGTCGCCGGGCCTGGCCTGGGCCAAAAAGTGCTTGAGCGCGGCAGGTGCCGCGTCAGCTGTGACAAATTCGCCCGCCGGCAGTTTGCCGTTTTTCTGGTATTCGGCAATTTTGGCCCTGGTGCGATCCTTGGCATCCTGAACATCAGGCTGATCGAATGGATTGACATTGAGCACGGCGCAGGCTATGGCCGTGGCAAATTCCCAGCGGTAGAGTTCGGCCGCCAGGTCGTATGGATCTGGCATCTCAAATACCAGCACCGGCTGTCCGGATTTCCGCAAGTCGGCCAGGGCCGAGTCGAGTTGTCCGTCGCGGCGCAGATACACAAACAGGCGGTCTTTGCCATAAGAAGCGGGCACGGCGAGCGGTTCAAGATCAACCGGCACAATGCCTTTGCCGAGTTTTCCGGTCGATTCAGCGATAAGCTGCTCAAGCCACGAACCCACCGAAGCCAGCGCCGGATCTGCCAGAATGGTCAGCTTGTCGCGGCCATCGAGGGCAGCCTGCCCCATCAACGCACCGAGCACCAAGCCCGGATTGCGCGCCGGTTCCACGTCAGCGGCGCATTGAGCAGACATCCACGCCGCGCGAGCCAGGAACTTTTCAACGTCAATCCCCATCAACGCCGCGGGCACCAGGCCAAAATGCGTCAGCGCGGAATAACGTCCACCGACGCTGGCGTCAGAATTGAAGATTTTGGCAAATCCACGTGCGTTTGCCAGCGCTTCGAGCGAGGTGCCTGGATCGGTAATGGCGATGAAATGCTTCCCGGCTTTTTCGCCGAATTGGGCGACCGCCTTTGCCCAAAAATAATTTAACATGGCGCTGACTTCAGACGTCCCACCGGATTTGGACGAAACGATGAACATCGTCTTTTCAAGCGGGAATTTCGCAGCAGTTTCCGCCACCTGACCGGGATCGGTGGAATCGAGAATGGCGAAGGAGCCTGCAAAACGAGCCGCATCCGCAAAGACGCTGCTGAAGACTTCCGGGCCAAGCGAGGAGCCGCCCATTCCCAACAGCAGGAAATGATCGAAACCGGCGGCGTGGACATGCGCGGTAAAAGAGTTGATCTCGGCCAGGGCAGCGCGAGCGGTTTCAGGCAGTTTCAGCCAGCCCAAACGGATTTTGATCTCAGCCTGTCCGGCGGGATCATCTGTCCAGATTGTGGGATCGATCGCGTGCATGCGCTCAACGGCATGATCCGCCACCACTCTCGCCATGCGTCGATGCAGCGCTGATTCCGCCATCGAGCCGAATTGCGCCACGACAGCCGCTCGCCGCGCCTCCACGCTCTGTAAAAGAGCAGTGAAAGCATCTTCAAAGGCTTTGACGCCTTCAGCTTCAAGCTCAGCGGTGACCGCGTCCATTGAAATGCCGAGCTTTTCCAATTCAGCAAACTGCTGACGGCATTCATCGACGCCTGTCATGATGGTCACAGCCGCGTTGCCGTGCGCGCGGAAAGCATCCAGCGTGGCAGGCGGAACAGTGTTGACCGTGGCCGGGCCGATCAGGCTGTCGACATAAAGCGTATCAGAATAGGCCGGATTCTTTGTCCCGGTGGAAGCCCAGAGCGGGCGCTGGAAATTGGCTTTTGCCAGTTGGAGTTTTCCGAAACGGACCTCGCCAAAGACCTTGCGGAATTCGTCATACGCCAGGCGGGCATTGGCGATGGCCGCTTTGCCCAGCAAAGGCGAACCGGCCGCCAGTTTCGGGTCAATCTTGCTATCCACGCGCGAGATAAAGAACGAGGCCACCGAATGGATTTTTTCGATGTCGCCGCCAGCCAGCAGGCAATCTTCCAGCCCGCTCAGATAAGCATCCATGACATCTTTGTATCGTTCAATGGAAAAAATCAAGGTGACATTGACATTGATTCCGGCAGCGATGGCCGCGCGAATGGCCGGAATTCCCGCTTTTGTGGCCGGGATTTTTACCATCAGATTCGGCCGATTAACCGTTTCCCAGAGATGTTTGGCCTGCGCCACTGTCCCGGCGGTATCGTTGGCCAGATAAGGACTGACTTCCAGGCTGACGTAACCATCCACGCAGTTAGTTTGATCGTAAAGCGGCGCGAACAGGTCACAGGCCGCACGGATGTCCTCGATGGCCAGCTGCCAGAAAATCTGCTCGGCATCCCAGCCCGAAAGTGCCAACGGATTCAGCGCCGAGTCATAATCCTGCGTTTTGGCAATCGCGTTGTGAAAAATGCTCGGATTCGAAGTCACGCCACGAATATCGCCGCGCTCAATCATGGCAGCCAGCTCGCCATTCTCCAGCAATCTGCGCTGGATATTGTCATACCACAGCGATTGACCCAGGCTGGTCAGGTCTTTAATAGGGGTTGTCATAGTGAACTCCAGATAACAGAATAACGGCACCGCCTGGCCGATGATTAATTCGGTTACGCGATGCCGAAAAATAGCTTATTTGGCGGCTTCCAGCTTTCGCACCTTCGCCACGCGCCGCTGGTGCCGCTCCTGGCCTGGATCGTTGCCCACAAAACGCGCCGTCAAAAATGCCGCAATAATCTCACGAGCCGGTTCCGGGCCAATGATGCGCGCGCCAATGCAAAGCACATTCATATCATCATGCTCAACACCCTGATGCGCGGAATACGTGTCATGGCAAACGCCCGCATAAATGCCGCGCATCTTGTTCGCGGCGATACATGCGCCCACCCCCGAGCCGCACAACAAAATTCCGCGCTCGGCCTCGCCAGTCTGGAGAGCATGGCCCACTTTTTCGGCAAAATCGGGATAATCCACCGCTGCGGCGCTGTCCGTGCCCAAATCCAGCACTTCAAACCCGGCCACGCGCAGGACGTCCAGCACCGTTTCCTTCAAGGGAAACCCAGCGTGATCGCAAGCTACAGCCACTTTCATTTCGCCAACACCTTTCTGGCTGTCTCAAACACATTTTCAATCGTGAAGCCAAATTCTTTGAACAGGATGTTCGCCGGAGCGGAAGCGCCGTAATGGTCAATGCTGAGTATTGCGCCGGAATCACCGACGAATTTTTCCCAGCCCATGCTGATTCCCGCTTCGACGGCCACACGCGCCTTAATCGACGGTGGCAAGACCGCTTCCCGATAACCGGACTCCTGTGCCTGGAACAATTCCCAGCTGGGAACTGACACCAGGCGCACGTTGACGCCTTCCGCAGCCAGCCGGGCGCCGGCCTCCACGATCAAAGCAACTTCCGAGCCGGAAGCCATCAGGATCAATTCCGGTTCCTTGTCACCCATATCGGCCAAAACATAAGCGCCCTTTTCGAGCAGGGCCGCGTCTGAATAAATGTCACGATCGAGGGTCGGCAGGTTCTGACGGGTCAAAATCAGCGCCGTCGGGCCGTTCTTCCGCGCCAGCGCCACCCGCCAGGCCTGGACAGTTTCATTTCCATCGCAGGGACGGATCGTCACCAGGCCGGGAATGGCGCGTAAGGACGCCACGTGTTCCACCGGCTGATGCGTGGGGCCATCTTCGCCAACACCGATGCTGTCATGCGTGAAAACCCAGATGGACGGCAAATGGGAAAGCGCCGATATGCGAAGCGGCGCGCGCATATAATCCGCAAAAACGAGAAAAGTAGCGCCAAACGGACGCAGGCCGCCATGATAGGCCATGCCATTCACAATCGCGCCCATGGCGTGTTCACGCACGCCATAATGCATGTTGCGACCAATGGGCGTTTCTTTTTGGAAATCACCCAGGCCGGGCATATTGGTATTATTCGAAGGCGCCAGGTCAGCCGAGCCGCCCATCAGCGCAGGGATTTTGGCCGCGAAGTGGTTGATCGCCTTCCCCGAAGCGACGCGCGTCTGCACACCTTTTGCGTCTGCCGGGTAAACCGGTAAATCGGAATCCCAGCCAGTGGGCAGTTCGCCATTTAAACGGCGCTCAAACTCATACGCCTTCTCAGGCAGATCGCGCTGGTATTGTTTGAAGGTAGCGTTCCAGGCCAGTTCTAGCGCGGCGCCTTGCTGCTGTAGCTGCTGGAAAAAAGCCGCCACTTCAGCCGGCACGAAAAAGCGCGGCTCAAGCGGCCATCCGAGGGCTTGCTTGGCGCCGTTAAGTTCTTCGTCGCCTGGCGGCTCGCCATGCGCCTTATGCGTTCCGGCGCGCGTGGGCAGACCAAATCCGATGGTTGTGCGCACAGCAATAATCGATGGGCGCGGATCAGCCTTGGCCGCGTTGATGGCGGCGTCAATCGCATCGACATCATTGCCATCCGCCACAGACTGTGTATGCCAGCCGTAAGCGGCAAAGCGCGCCATACGATCCTCGGTGAAGGCGACCTGCGTACTCCCTTCGATCGAGATGTGGTTATCATCATACAGGTAAATTAACTTCCCCAATTGCAAATGTCCCGCCAGCGAAGCCGCTTCAGCAGAGACACCTTCCATCAAATCACCGTCCGTGACGATGGCGTAGACATAATGGTCGACAATCTTCAGGTCCGGGGTGTTAAATTCAGCCGCGAGATGCGCTTCAGCAATCACCATCCCCACGCCGTTGGAAAAACCCGCGCCCAAGGGGCCGGTCGTCGTCTCCACGCCGGGAGTCAGGCCAAATTCCGGGTGACCGGGCGTGAGACTGCCCCACTGCCGGAAGCGCTTGACTTCATCCAACGAAAGATCATATCCGCTGAGATGCAGCAGGGAATACAACAGTGTCGAACCGTGCCCGCCAGACAGGATGAATCGGTCGCGATTGACCCAGTGCGGATTTTGCGGGTTGTAGTGCAAGTGGCGAGCCCAAATGGTGTAAGCCATCGCCGCAGCGCCCATCGGCAGGCCCGGATGGCCCGAATTGGCCTGCTGAACGGCATCGGCAGAAAGAAAACGGATGGTATTAATTGCTTGTTGCTCGAGATTGGGGGACATGAGACGCCTTTAAAAGTAATTTTATTCTGGGTATTTTACCATGCGGCATTTTGATATATACTTTCAGATATCAGTTATCTCAAGGAGGCCACATGACCACACCATCACCAATCGAACAACTGCATAGTGAAATCGATGCACTCCAAACCAGAATTGGCTGGATGCAAGACAGCGCGCGACTCAAAACCGCCCTGGACGCGATCGAAGACTTGCAAACCAGTGTCAACGGCATGCTGCAGCGCGTTATTGGACTGCGCACCAAAGGATATGTCTTTGAGAAGGATTTGGAGGCCCAGGCGGCGGATTTTTCCCGTCAATGGAGCGAAATCCACCCGTCGCTCGTGACACAGATTAATATGCAGTCTTCGTCGCTGCAAGGTTCGCTGCGCTCAATAGAAATCAAGCTGACGCAACTCAACAGCCAGCGCACCAATCCATTCTCCGCCCGCCCACTGATGGCATCCATCGAATCTGACATGAGTATGCTGGAAACCAAAGTGCGCTCGGCAGAGACCACCATCAACGGCATGTATAACTCGTTTAACAGCCAGGTGTATGCCGTCAAAACACACCTGGACAACATCGACTACCTGCTGACACAATTGGCTGAAGCCTCCTTCAAGCTGCTCCCCAGCGAAGGCGGAATTATGGCCGTGAAGGCCGTCTGGTGCAAAGACGTCAAAGAACGCAATGACGACCCTGAAGGTGTGCTGTACCTGACCGATCAGCGCTTGATTTTCGAACAAAAAGAAGAAGTCGCCACGAAAAAAATCTTATTCATCACCACCGAAAAGAAAAAAGTGCAGGAATTGAAATGGGAAATTCCGGTGGTGCTGACTGACGAAGTCAAACCGTCAAAACAGGGCATGCTCAAAAACGAAGATCATCTTGACATCCGCTTTGGGGAAGGCGCAACGCTCGAAAGCGCGCACCTGCACATCTGGCAGGAAGGCACTGAATGGCTGCAACTGCTCAATAAGGCCAAGACCAAAGACTTTGACAAAGGCCGCGCCGTCGCCATCGATCAGGCCGAAGTGGAAAAAGTCAAGGCAGTGCCCGCCCAGTGTCCCTCCTGCGGCGCCAACATGGGACAGGTTATCCTGCGCGGGCAGGACTCAGTCAAATGTGAATACTGCGGATTCGTCATTCGCCTATAATCTCAAGGAGAGTTGCGATGGAAAATTTTTCGCTGTTTGGAATCCCCTATCCGCTGATTGGATTCGTTTGCTTTATTCTGGCGGCAGTATTCACCTATGTCTGGCCAAAATCCAAAGCAAAAGAACTGAAAACGCTCAATTTCCCCAAGTTCGCGCTGCATTACTTTCATCCACTGGCCTGGGTGCTGATTGGCATGGCCGCTTTTATGCAGGCTCGCTCACCCAACGTGGCCGTCATCGTGGCCGGTATTGGTGCGTTGGTTTATGTGATGTTCATTTTTATCTTCGCGCGCAGCGGTAGTAATAGCTGAAAAAAACTTTCCGATTCGTAAAAGAAAGGGGTAGTATCTGTCTAGTAATATCTCTTCATACCTGTTCACTTATGCAAATATATGTATAATTAATGGTATGAAGATAAGCATTGGGCAGGCCGCAAAAGAACTGGGAGTTTCCATCGCGACTTTGCGTCGTTGGGAAGCGGATGGGAAAATC
>CAILYI010000254.1 GCA_903838415.1 uncultured Anaerolineae bacterium
ATACGCGATCAGCGTTAGTGACTGGAGTTCAGACGTGTCTCTTCCGATCTGGCGCACCTTGTTTATGTGCCCTGGCCACCTGACGCTGTGCATCTGGGTCGGGGTGAATAGTCATCAACTTACGGTTGGGATTGATCCAGCGCGTTCGTAATTCACGATAATCACGCCATTCGGGGAGACTTGACTTTCCATCACCTTGAATGCTGCCGGGAGCGTGCCACCGGCAAACAAGCGCTTTCCAACGCCCAACGTTATCGGATAGATCATCAGCCAGAACACATCGACCAAATCATGCTGGATAAGCGTTTGAAGGAGATTACTACTTCCCCAAACGTGCAAATCCGGCCCTGGCTGCTGCTTGATTTTGGCAACTTTTTCTGCAACATCTCCGTTTAAAAACACGGATGGCTGCCATTCGCCGGATGTCATGGTCTTCGAGGCGATGTACTTGGTCGCCGTGTTGACGCCCGGCCATGCCTCCGCATGGTGCGGCCAGTAGGGCGCCCAAATGTCAAAGGTCTTGCGTCCCAACAGCAGATCAAACGGCAGGTTCATCTGTTTTCTGAGGGCTGTTCCAAGAATTTCATCGGAATATGAACTTATCCACCCGCCATACGCGAAGCCGCCGCTGGTATCTTCTTCTGGCCCGCCCGGGGCTTGTATAACACCATCCAAGGAGATATGTTCAAGCACAATAACTTTTCTCATGACTGAGTTCCTCCAATACCTAGATTACTATCTGGTCGTCTTGTTCAAAATTGGTAAACAATATCCGAATTACTATTTATATCACAATTCGCACGGTAACTATAATTTTCTGCCCTATTCCTATCCATTTTATGCTATACTTAAAAGGTCTAAATTATCCGGTATGTTATTTAGCTTGAAAACGGAGTAAAGATGACAAATGCTGAGGACCTCGATCGCATTGCGATTCGCAAACGCGGCACAGTCGCCTTTTTTGACCGCGTCGCCGGGAAATATGATCGTAGTGGGCCACGCTTTTTCTCCTATTTTGGCCAACGCCTGGTCGATCTGGCAGGCCTGCCCTCTGGCGCGCAGATTTTAGACCTAGCCTCAGGCCGCGGCGCAGTACTTTTCCCGGCAGCCGCTGCGGTTGGACCACAGGGTCAGATCACCGGGGTGGATTTATCTGAACAAATGGTCGTAGAACTGACGCAGGAAATTCAACATCTGGGCGTGTCGAACATTACAGTGCGTCAGATGGATGTGGAAAACTTACAATTCTCCGACACCTCTTTCGATTTTATCTTTTGCGGGTTTGGGCTATTTTTCTTTCCCCAATTAGAACTGGCGCTGGCGGAGATGCGCCGCGTCCTGCGCCCTGGCGGCAGGCTTGCCGTGTCTTTATGGGATCAATCGATGGATGATCAGTGGGCGTGGTTTTACCAGGAGGTACAGGCACACCTTCCGCCCGATCCCACAGCAAAACCTGTCCCCAGCCGCCCTCCTTCAGGGGAGCTGGATACCCTGGCTGGGCTAGAGCGCGCGCTGGGCGAGGCTGGCTTTCGTGATGTTCGGGTGACCCTGGAGTTCCATGATTTTGTCTACACTGATGATAATGATTGGTGGGAGGCCTTGTGGACACATTGGACGCGCATGGCGCTGGAACGGATCGAGCAAGTCAATGGAGCGGAAGGGTTGGCGCTCTTCAAGCGGGATATCTTCGAACACTTGCAAACGATGCGCCAGGCCGATGGCATCCATCAGCTTTTTCCGGCGCTGCTGGGGCTGGCCGACAAATAGGGTGATTGGAACTGGATATGGATGATGAAAGGCTGGCCCGGCCAGGGAAATTTGTTTTGCTATGAAGCATAAGGCTGATTACAATCACAGCCTGCGGATGGCTTGAACAATCTATCTGATTAGATTAACGCGATTGACCGAGATCAAAGGCATTCCCAGGTCGCGCACCTTTTTTAGCAATCCATGCAACGCGGCCTGATCAAGCACTAGGCCAGTCAAAAGTGTATTGCCGTCCTCCTCCAGCGTGATGGTCAGACCCTCAAACCAGTCCGCCCACTGGCGCCCCAGATGGCCTTTGAGCCTGATTTCATAAACCATTTTAGAATCCTTTTTAAGAATGTGCGGCATGCGCAACCGGAGAACTTGAACGAGACGGCTGCTTGCGGATGATCCATTCGGCCACGGCGAGATTGATTACCCAAGCTGCGCCTAGCTTCATCTTTAGCTCCTTGAACAGATTTTTGCAGCGCCCCGAAGATACAGAATTCCGTGATAGGTCTGGCAACAATCGAGTAAGAAATGGGACAAGCGGTTGGATGGCCGCTTGTCCCATTTCATGTGATATTGAGCGGACTTAATCAGCTCCGGTTTGGCTGGGTAGGGGGCTGCCTATGATAAGTACGGGGTCGGAAGCTGGCGCGCGCCGCTCAGTGAAGAGCGCAGTTCCCAGCCAGATCAGAGCCAACCCCACCGGTACTGCAAAGAACCGATCGTATGGGTGGTGCACCACTGAGGACAGAAACGGGGGCAGTATCGTACCCAAGGCAAGCAGCGCGCCCGCCCAACGCGGCAGGACGCCAGCCCGGAATGTAGCGATGCCAAACAGCAGGCCGCCGAGCACATATCCGACCAGCCCTGCCAGCATATATACCGTCGGGAAGGCGCCGAGGTTTACCGTGCTTGGTGCGTTGGTGACCATTCCCAGTAAGCCCTCCACAAACTTCGGCGCCACGCTCGCCAGCACCGGTTCGATAAAGGCTTCGATAAAATGGAAGGCGAGTGAGAGCGCCCAGAACAGGCTGAACAAGAGATAGCCAGCCAGACCCAGCCTGCCGGACTTTTCCACCTGCCTGGCGTAGATCCCCGCAATACCGAGCATGCCGAGCATGTCCATCACGATGCTCAAGTAATGAACGATTGTCCATTGGGCGGTGGTGACCGACGAAAAAACGTCAAGTGGATGGAATGGCTGAATAGCGATGTAAATGATCCCTGCGCCTATCGGTGCCAAACCAGCCCACCGGATGACCTTCGCGCTTGTTATCTTCATCTTGTTCTCCTTGATCGCGGTCTTTCTGTTGATATTCATTTGTGTGTCTCCTTGAATGATACGGATAAGTGTAGAAGTCTTGCTTCAGGCCTAACTGACTGCCTGACTTCAACTTCATTCAATATACAAATAAATGTGGGGAGCTGTCGTCCCCAGATGTGGGGATAAATGTGGGGATATAAGGTAGAGTATGTGCGATTATCTTTGTGGTGCCAGAGAAACAAAAACCCTGCCCGGCAAGCCATGAAATGCTGGCGTACCAGGCAGGGTCAGATGTGGTGCTTTTGTGCGTCTAAATCAAACCGGGTTCGGCAACCCGTTTGACGTCCATTTCCACGGAATCCAATGCAATCGAGTTCCCTGATTTTATTTAGAGGATCCAAGTACCGCTGTTTGGTTCACGTTATTACAGGCGGATGAATAAAACCTTAAACCATAAACCTTGTCTAAAAAAACTGGCGGATGAAGTAAGCAACCAGCACAGGATGCAAGCACCAGCCTCCACAGTCTGTTGTTAAGAACTACTCGTACCTGAATCTCATTACACCAATTGAAAAGAAAATCACTGCAAACCCAAGCAAGACTCCTGCTGCGGGCAGGATGTCAATTAATCCACCGCCACGCAGAACAAGTGTAAGCAATCCTTGCATAGCCCAGGTCGTTGGCAATATCTTAACGATGTTTTGTACAACGGATGGGAACAATTCCAGCGGATACCAACAGCCACCCAGAAGAGCCATGATCATGCCCATCATGATACTTAGGCCGCTGGCTTGACCTTCGGTTTTGACGAAGGTTCCCATTGTGGTCCCAATTGCGCCTGCTGCCAATGCTGCGGCGGTCAGAATGACGAACAGCGCCAATGGGTCACGTCCCCAACTTAATTTCATGGCGAAGATGCCAAACACGATCAGCAAGGACATTTGAATCAGTGCCATCACAACCTGACCTGCAATGGTTCCCAGTAAGAAAATGCCTTTGCTGGTTGGGGTGGTTAATACACGGCGCAGGGTTCCCTGTTGTCTTTCATATGCGAACATGGCGGAGATGCTAAACAACGGAATGAAGACCCACGTCACAAGCTGCCCAGCAGATGCATTCGCGCGCGGATCGTAAGCCACTTTGTCTGGTGTGGAGCCATCAATAACGGTTACACGTTCGGGCGCGTCTGCTTGAATGGATTGGGCGAGTATCAGTGAAGCATCGAAATAGGTCTGGCGTTCTGCTTCAGTTGCAAAAGGCGTTTTCTTCTCCGCGGCTTTAACGGCATTGGTTGCGGCATTGACTGCACTGCTGACCTGTCGAATGGCCGTCTGAACGGCGCGTTCAGCGACTGTGGCGTTTAAGTTATTTGGCTGTTGGCGGAAATTAACTTGAGCCATCCCAGCTTGAATCGCTTGCAAGTCCAGGCCGGCGGGGAGAATTAATACAACGGATGCGCGGCGCGAATCAAATTGGTTTTCGGCTTCATCAAGAGTCAGCGTTTCAGGTCTTACCGCTGTGGATTTAGCCAACTCGGTGATGATGTTTTTTGAGATGGTTGTATTGGCTTGATCCACGACAACCAGTCTTATGCGGGTATCGCCGCCGTCTGCTTTCGGTGTTCCTCCTGCGAGCATGAACGTGAAGATGAGCGGCAGAATGATGAAGAAGATTAACTCCGATGAACTTGCAAATCGGACGAGGGCGTCCTTCCAGATAATGGCAAATATTTTTTTCATTTCTGCACCAAATTCTTTTTGCCGAACAACGCCACAGAAACCAAAAACAAGATACTGCCCATTAAGACCAAAGCAATTATTGGCGCGGAAAGATCGCTCAATGTCCCGCCGAGTCCCAATGTTGTAAATCCATCCAATGCCCAGGCGTTGGGCGTGATCTTGCTAAATGTCTGCACGAAGGACGGCATTTGCTCAAGGTTGATGAAACTTCCTCCCATGATGCCGAAAATCAGCATGACGGCGGTACCGACGCTTGCCACTTGACCTGGCGTGCGCGCCAGGGCGGTGATGAGCATGCCCCAGCCCGTGGCACCGAAGACTGCCGCGAGCACCAACACGATCACACCGAGCGGGTCGCCCCATTTGAGTTGAAAGAAAAGCGATGATGCGCCGATCAAAATTAACATTTGCGCTGTGCCAGTCAGGAAGATGCCGAACACTTTACCGCCCAAAATTTGTGCAGTGTTGGTCGGTGAGATCAGCAGGCGCGGCAAAGTGCCTTGTGCGCGTTCGGCAAGGATCGAGCGCCCGCCGTAGCTGACGGTGTACATCAGGAACATCAACGCCATCGCAGGCGCGATATAAGCAAGCGCGTCGAACGTGACTGCCCCGCCGTTTGCGGTGGATGAATTTATTTTGACAGCGAGCGTACTTGCGGGGGAGGCGGTTTGGTTGCCTTGGCTCGCGGCGGAGCCTGCGGCGATGGCTTGCTGCGGCGTGATCCTACCGCTAAACATGAGTTGCTCAATTGATGTTGTATCGCTGACACGCCCTTCTTCCACGCGGCTGAGAAATTCGTCC
>CAILYI010000255.1 GCA_903838415.1 uncultured Anaerolineae bacterium
GCTGCACCAATTCAGGAAATTCAACCAAAGGAAACATAGGCCACCTCCAAGATGATGTTCCTATCTTGAATTGTACCGAATTTCCTACCCCTTGGATCACTGCTTGATTATTCGGTTATAAAGGTGCTGCAAAAGTCGAGTCATTAAGTCGAGTACTCAACTGATCGGTCATATCTTCTGCTCCTTCACCCATCCACTTGGGATGATTCGAGCATACTTATTTGAACCTTATTTGTCAACTGCCCCGCAGGGGCCACATCTTCCGGGCGCAGTCCCGGACGATGCGTAGTTTCTCTTAACTGATATATCTCTCTCAAAATTCTGCCTGAACCTGCATAGCAACAGGGCGATCTAATCTTGTAGATAGGTTGATCAGGGCGGCAGCCGTACCTGTGAAAACCCATGGCATCAAACCAATGTGGGGCGATTCAATGTAAGGTTGAAAAAACGTAAAGATCAATAGGTACAAACTGGACATCCAGAGCACATGGACGGCCAGGCGGACTTGCGGCTGATTAATACGCAGACTTTGACGATGGATCGTCCAAAGGATTTGACCCCAGACCAGGACATACAACAGCATTCCAATCCAGCCCATGCGCAACAGAAGATGAATATAAGTATTATGCGGATTAGCGTATGGCAGACGGGACATGTTTTCAGTGCCAGATGAGCCCCACCACGACTGCGGATTATCCACCAAGGCAAAACCGGGCCAGGGTGTTCCCAGGCCGATTCCATAGAATGGATGCTGATTCGCTTCAGCCATAACAGCCTGCCAGAGCAAAAGCCGGACAGAAGCAGTTCTAACCTTGCCCGCGGTGACGGAGTTACTCGAGTTCAAGGCGATCGTAGCAGTTAATTGCGCAAAGCGTGCTGTTTTTTCAGGCATAAAGACATACACGGCACTCCCCAAAATTAATGAGACTACCACGCCAACCCCAAAAAACTTCAGGTGAGCCCAACGCAGTTTTCTTAGCCTGCCATTTAGAAGAACGAACAAGAGAACGGTCAAAACCAGGGCGACCAAAGTTGATCGCGAATCGGTCAAGAAAATTTGGCTCAGTCCGATTCCCCAACAAGGCAACAAGAACCAACGCGAGCGTTTACTAAAAATGGCTGCTGGCACCGAAAGAAACAAAAATATGGGAATCAGAACATAGCCAGCAGCGCCGGGAGTCAAAAACCAAAAAGCGCGCGGCAGCGGAAGAAAACCAAACACCAAAGAAATAACCAGTCCGCCGACGAAGCAGATCAAGGCAATCTTGAACTGTTCCCAGGAGCGGATAAAGAAAATCGTAATAAAATAGAATAAAGCATAATAGACTGGAACCGCAGCACGCGCCGTCTCTACCAGGCTGTAGTTAATTCCTTGCACAGCCGCAAGCATGGCCCAAGCGGCAAGCAGGCCGATTGCCTTTAACCCGGGAATTCGGGCAGGTAATTTCCACCTACGACCAACTGCCAAATTTACCAAGCAGGCCGAGATGGTGACAATCAGGACAATCTCTGACGGACTGATCGGAAGACCGGAGAAGTCACGAATGAGACTTGAGAGGGAGTCATCTTTCCAGGCATAACCCACCATCAGCAAAAACACCAGGATACCCGGAAAACACAGCTCTAAAACAAGGCTGAGGATGCCTAACAAGGCCATCGATACGAGCATGGGGGCAAATGCTATCAGTATTCCCAGCACGAGTGCTAAAACCAAGCCGAAAATAGTCAACCATATTGGCGTAATTGGCCCAGGTTGACCTGAGTGATCAAGCGTATTTAAAATCCGTGTCATGCTGTTTGCCTCAGATCCTGAAACAGTTTGACGTGCGCCTGCACTTGATGCTGCCGCATAAAATATTTCTCCTCTCGCGCGTCCCTGCGCACCCAGGCGAGTTCTCAAGCCGGCATCCCCTAACAGGCTTGTATGGCCTGCGCCAGTTCAAGCGGTTGGTTTGGGGCGATAACCAGGCCAGTCTCGCCATATAGATTGACTTCAGGCAAAGCACCCAAGTCAGTACAGATCACCATGCCTCCAAAATCGTAACACCCAAAGTTTCAGGTTCGATGCTGGCTTGAAGCGATAATATCATAAGCGTTCATGATGATCAGCGTATCGTCAATTGAGGAAGATGATTCTTGCACGAGACATGGTCAGTTGAATTTTAAAAAAATGCGTTTTAAATTTTTTTCAATTTTATTCAACAAAACGGTCCCCAGATTATCATCTAGATTTTCAGCCAAAATAATAATTCGTAATAACTCAGAATATGTTGACTGAGACCAGACATTCCACAAATGTGTTTTACCGGTTTGGGTATTTCCTGAACGACATAAATCCACACCTATCATATAGTGCAACCTGGCAATGTTGTATCGAAGAGCGGGTCTCAGATTTGTAAAGGGTTCAGGCAAATGAGCTAGCCAGTACTCTTTGAGTTCAAGCTCTTCGAGCCAGACCTTCATGAAGTTATGAGAGGCGTTGGAAGCGTGCCAACGGTATTGTGCCACGACCCGGTCAATATTGACAAAAGAGTGATCCAATGCAGTACGTAACAATAAGTCATAGTCCTCAACTATAGTGTAAGGTCGAAATCCGCCCAAATCTTCCAGCACGCTCCGACGCATAACAACTGTTTGCCAGTTGATGAAGTCCCCTTTTATTAATTCAGCAAAAACGTTACCATCTACTATCTTAATACCATTTATCCGTTCTGCTGTAATATTCCCATTTGCATCAATAATGGCCGCATTTCCAAATGTGACAGCAACATCCTCACGCGATTCCATCAGTGGAATCTGTAATGCCAATTTATCAGGTATCCATAAGTCATCGTGATCCAAGAACGCAACATACTTTCCTCGGGCAAGTTCGATTGTACGATTGCGTGTTGCCGCCAGTCCACGGTTTTCCTGATATTCATAGCGAATACGCAGGTCGTTAAAGCCCAATACAATCTCTTCCGTGCGGTCTATCGAACCGTCGTTTACAATAATCAACTCAAAGTCTTTGAAGGTTTGTTCAAGTACACTACGTATGGTTTGAGCTATATAGCGCTCGCTGTTGTAACAGCATATCGTCACACTAACTAGTGGAGTTTTATCGAGCATGTTTTACTCAGCGATATTTCCTTCAAAAAAGGACAGAACAGCATCAATTACCTTTTCGACATCTGAATCTGTCATCTCAAAATATAAGGGCAGAGTCACAATCTCTCCAAATACTTGCTCAGTGACAGGTAGTGGCACGCGACTGCTTGCGAATAGAGGTTGGATATGGTTAGGAATATAATGCACCC
>CAILYI010000256.1 GCA_903838415.1 uncultured Anaerolineae bacterium
CCGGTCATGAACCTGGGCGAGCGCGAGTATCAGTGTGAGCACTGTGGGTTTGTGATTGACCGCGACTTGAATGCAGCCATCAACCTGGAGCAGTTGCTTTACAGATCTTGATTTTTACTATCCCTTTATAGGGACTACGGCAAGCTCTGCCGGAAGTAACGCCTGCGAAGAGCACGTCAGTCCGAGTTTCTCGGCAATGCTCGTGGAAACAGGAACCAAACATCAAATTTACCATGGGTAGATTTGGATAAGCTTTGGTGAGCGGTTGGCATGCGGTTATTGTAGTCGAAAAGAGCGTTATTTGCGGGTACGCAAATAACGCTCAGGGCAGGTTTGAACAGGGTTTGGTTAAGCCAATTTATTTTCGAATTTAAGCCAACAAACGCTTTGACGGGGCCAACTGCGCCGTGATCTTTTCAGTTGGGGTGTTTATTTTCCGCCGTACAGCTTCAGGAAAACGGCCACAATTTTTGGGTCAAACAGGATGCCGCTCTGCTGAAGCAGGTATTGGCTCGTTTTCGCTGGTGACCAGGCTTCCCGGTAGGGGCGGTCGCTGGTCAGGGCATCCCAGGCGTCCACAATGGCGAACAGGCGCGCTGGTAAAGGGATTTCCTCGCCTTTCAATCCGCGCGGGTAGCCGCTGCCATTCCATCTTTCGTGGTGGCTGTAGGGAATATCCATAGCGGATTGCAGGTAGCTGATGGATTGCAGCATGTTCCTGGCATGGTCGGGGTGTTCTTTCATGATGGCCCATTCTTCATCATTCAGCGCCCCCGGTTTGTGTAGTATGGCATCCGGAATGCCGATTTTGCCAATGTCGTGCAGCAAAGCGCCGCGGCGCAAGGTGACGATATCTTCTTCGCTCAGGCCGAGGGCGCGCGCCAAATGCACGGTAAGTTCCACCACGCGCTGGCTGTGGCCTTCAGTTTCTTTATCGCGTAATTCAAGGGCCAGGGCCCAGCCTTTCAGGGTGTCATCATTGGCAGTGCTGAGGTCTTTCAGGGCCTGACGGGTGCGGGCGCGCTCATTTTTCAGGTTGCGAAAGCGGTTTAAACGGGTGATGCCGCGCAGGCGGGCGCGTAATTCGTGCCGGTCAAACGGTTTGGTCAGAAACTCATCGGCGCCCACTTCCAGCCCCTGCAAAAGGGAATCGCGGTCATCGAGCGCCGTCACCATGACAATGGAAATTTCCGCCAGTTGATTGTCGTCGCGAATCTGGCGGCACACTTCATAGCCGGACATACCCGGCATCATCACATCCAACAAGATGACATCGGGTAACAGGCTGTGCGCTTTTTCCAGCGCCTGTTGGCCATTTTCGGCCATTTCGATGGTGTATCCTTCGCCTTCCAGGATGGCTTCGATGGTGTTTCGGCTGATTGGTTCGTCATCAACGATTAAGACTACGCCCGGCATGATTTCTCCCTTTCGCGAGGCCATTGGCCTCTGATAGGCAATTCTAATCGGAAAACTGGCTTTCTTCCAACTCGATTCTGCAACTCTTACCTGGTTTGCCGCGGATTTTCGCGGATGGAAGCGGAAATCCTTACGGAGGGTCTCTTCCCAAGAGGCTGACCAGTTCGAATCAGTAAGGGCGACCCGCCGGGTCGCCCTTACTGATAACTTGCTTACCGATGACTTCTTACCGAGAAGTTGATAACTTCTTACTGGGAACTTGACAGGGGGCTTGATTTGGAATGGCTGATGGTGGTTTATTGGTTATTTTGGCGCACCGTCTTCGGGCGGGATTCCGAGATGGTGGGCGATCAGCGCTGCCAGCTGGTTCAGATCGATCGGCTTGCTGAGATAGTCATCCATGCCCGCCTCCAGGCAGCGCTCACGGTCGCCTGGCATGGCCAGGGCGGTCAGCGCAATGATCGGGATGTGCTGCGTGGCCGGGTCGCTGCGGATTAATCGGGTGGTGTCGAAACCATCCATGACGGGCATGTAGATATCCATCAAGATTAAATCCGGGATCTGGTCGTTAATCCGGGCCAGCGCGGCTTGTCCATCCACGGCGGTGGTCACCTGGTATCCGACCATCTCCAGATAGTTTGTCAGCATGAAGGTAATTTCTTCGGTATCTTCCACCAACAGCAGGCGATTTTTAGCCGCTTTGATGTGTGGAATCTCAGCGCTGTGCGGAGCCTCGCTGATGGTTGTTTTTTCCGGCTTGACGGTGTTAAAAGTACACGGGATGCTGATGGTAAAGCGGCTGCCCTGGCCCAGCTGGCTTTTCACGCTGATGCTGCCGCCGTGCAGACGCGTCATTTGGGCGACGAGCGCCAATCCCAGCCCGGTGCCTGAATATTCGCGCGCCAGGCCGCCATTCAACTGCACAAAAGGCTGGAAGAGCAGCGGCAGGTCTTCGTCTTTGATGCCAATGCCGTTATCCCAGACGGTCAGGTCAACCAGTTGCTGCTGCGGGTTTGCGGTCACTTCGAGACCGATTTGCCCGCCGAAAGGCGTGAATTTGACGGCGTTACTGAGCAGGTTGACCAGCATCTGCTTTATGCGACGTTCATCCATCCGCACTCTGGGAATTCGTTCGTCAAATTTGAAGGAGACGGACTGCTGCTTCTTGAGCGCCAGTTCTTTGACCATGCGCAGGCTGGATTGACAAACCGATTCCAGGGAGGCCTCCGACAGGTTGAGTTCCAGGCGTCCGGAGCCGATTTTGGCAAGATCAAGGATGTCGTTGATCAGTTCCAGCAGATGATGGCCGCTTTCATGGATCATGCGCAGGTAGCGTAATTGCTTGTCGTTCAGCGGCCCCGCAGTTTGATCTTCAAGACTTTCAGAAATGCCCAAAATACCGGTCAGCGGGGTGCGCAGTTCGTGGCTCATGTTGGCCAGGAACTCGTCCTTCATGCGCAGTGCGCGTTCCATTTCGGCGTTGGCCCGCCGCAGGGCATGATCGACCTTTTTGCGCTCGGTGATGTCGCGGACGAGACTCAAAATTCGATCATGATCGAAGGCCACCAGGCGCGTTTCAAAATCGCGAATGCCGCCTGGCACTTCCAACTGGTATTCCATAACCTGGGTCTGACCGGTTTCAAAGGCTTGCTTGAAAACGGGTTGGAAAACATCCACCAACTCGGGCGGCAGCACCTCCCTGTAATTCCGGCCTAGAAATAACTCGGGAGGTGAGACAAGTAAATCGTTTTGGGCGGCATGATAATCGAGATAAGTGCCTGCCTGGTCTTGCACGAACATATTATCGGGAATGGCCGCCAGCAGGGCGCGGTTTTTGGCTTCGCTCGCGCGCAAAGCCTGGTCAGCCTGTTTGCGCGCGGAGATGTCACGTATCAGGCTCTGGATCATTTTCGGGTGGCCCAATTCGTCATTAACCAGCGAGAGCCTGACTTCAGTCTCAATCAAATCACCATGTTTGGTGCGGAAGGAACTCTCGAATAACGGAATGGTCTCCCCGGTCAACATCCTGATAAACATGTTTTCCGATGAATGGGCCGGATCCTCTGCAAGAAAATCAAACACATTCGTTCCCACAATTTCTTCCGGGCTGTTATAACCCAGCAGTTCGGCGGCTTTGCCATTGGCGCTCAGGTAAGCGCCCTGCGGGTCAATCAGGAATATCGCGTCGCTGGAATGCTCGAACAAAGCGCGGTAGGTGGATTCGCTCTGGCTCAATAAGAGCTCGGCTAGTTTTCTGTCGGTTACTTCCTGATCGATGCCGATGATGTGCGAGGGCTGACCGGCATCGTCACAAATCACGACCCGGCTGGATTTGATGTAGTGCATGCTTTTATCCGGCCAGATCAGGCGATATTCGGATGTGTAGGGTTGTTTATCCACCAATGCATTCCGGGTGAATAGCTTTTCAAGCGCGAGATCCTCGGGATGAACGCGCTGTTCCCAGGCATTAAGGTTGGGCTGGATGGTTTCCGGGGACAGGCCATACAGGAAGAACAGGTTTTTATCCCAGGTTTGCCGGTCACTTTGTAAATCCCAATCCCAAATGCCGATTCCGGCTGAGTTGGAGACCAGTTCCAGTCGTTGGTAGGCGGCTTGAATTTCGACGGTACGCTCCTGAACGCGCTGTTCAAGTTCGAGCGTGTAGCTTCGGTTTTCTTCAGCCAGTTGTTGCTGATGGAAGTTCAGCGCCAGCAGCGTGGCAAACTCGCTGGCGATCTCCATCTGTTCTTTGGTGAAGGCTTCAGGTTGATCAGATTCCAGCACCAGCCAGCCCAATATTTGGTCCTGTACCAGCAGCCTGGCGCGCAGCAGCGAACGAATGCCACGCTCGTACTCCAATCTGTCGGTGGCGTTTTTCAGGTTGTCAGGAGTCAGGCTGTGCGTAGAGCTCTCTTGCCGCCTGATCTGTTCCAGGAGCGCAGCTTCTGGCGTAAATTGATAACGTAGTTGGGTGTCCACCACGCCATCTGCGCAGTGCGCAGCCAGTTCAGCGGAATTGGAGCCAGGCGTCAGCCAGATAATGTTGGCTTCCCGGCAGGGAATTAACTCCATCAGGCGTTGTAATGCGTTGGCGATGACCGCATTTTCATCCGCCCTGCTTTGCAGAAGTTTCTGGTCGAGTTCGCGCAAAGCCATCAGGCGCTGATTGGAGCGTTCCAGGGCGGCCTGATTGCGTTTCGTCTCAGTGATATCAATTGAATTGATAAACGCCAGGACGGGTTCGCCAGCGGCATTGCGGATGGGCTGAATACTGGTGCGGTACGAGTATTGTAAGCTGCCGGGTGTGCCCATTTCACGGACAGCGCTCTGCCCGGAGGCCAGCACTTCCCGAATAAACTTCATTTGCGCATCCAGCACGCTGGGCGGGAAAAACTCGCTCAGGTTTCTGCCAACCATTTCGGCGGGAGTGTGTCGCAGGGCGGCCGCGATGGACTGGTTCACATAGTGCAGGGTGCCGTTTTCGTCCACGGTGGAAATGAACGAATCCTGGGTCTCGGTCAGCAAGCGGTATTTTTCCTCGCTTTGCCGTAAATCTTCCTGCGCCAAAACGCGCTCGGTGATATCCAGCGCATTCACCAGCAGCCGGTCAACCTGCCCGGCTGAGTTTTGCATGGGGTGTAAATTCAGGTGGAACCAGCGTTTTTGCCCATCAATCAGGGCAAACATTTGGTTGTCTTCCAACGGTTGTTGGGATTCAATCACCAATTGAATATTTTTCAGGTAACGCTCGACCAGTTCTGGCGGGAATAAATCAGAAAGGGTGAGTTCAGTCCATTCACCGTTCAGGGTTTGCCAGGTATCGCGGCTTTTCTGATTGGCGAATAGGATGCGGCCAGCGGTATCCACCACGGCGATATTGGTTTGCGAGAATTCCACCAGGTCGCGGTAGTTTTTCTGGCTGACGGCCAGAGCCTGCTCGGCCTCTTTGCGCGAACGGATGTCGATAAATGTCGCGCGTATGCCGGTGGCTTCACCATTTTCATCATAAATGGGTTCCGCCTGGATGATGCAGGGAATCGCCTGCCCGTCGCGGGAGAGCAGTTCGCGTTCTTCCCCGTCCGCTCCGTGCGCAAGGAAGCGTTGGTAGCCATCTTGCGATAGTACTTGTGTGAAAGCGGGCGCGTAAAACCTGGCCAACGGTTGTCGGATCACCTCTTCACGTTGGTAGCCGAGAACCTGTAAAAACTTCTCATTACAATCCAGGATCAGCGGTCCGTCCGTTGTGTAGAAAATCACAGCATACATGACCGGCGCATTTTCAAACAAACTGCGGAAGCGTTCTTCAGCCTGTTTCAGCTTCAATTCCGCCTCTTTCGCGGCGGTAATATCCTCGGCAATGCCTGAAATGCGCACAAAGTGCCCGTATTCATCGAAGACGGGAAAACCCTGGTCGCGAATCCAGCGCCGCGAGCCATCCGGGCGGATAATGCGGTATTCGCAAACAGTTGGCAGGCCTTGGAATTGTTGATCCTCTATCGCCACGATATTGGGCAGGTCCTCTACGTCGATGGCGTCGATGAATGACCTCATGTTTTCAGCCAGGCTTTGCGCAGAACGCCCCCAGATCTTCTCATAGGCCGGGCTGATGTATAACAATGCGTTTGTGGTTGCATCGATCAGGTACACCACCTGGTGGATGCCATCCATGACCTGCCGGAAGCGGAACTCGCTTTCTTTGAGTTCATTCTGGATGCGTTTGCGCTCGGTGATTACGGCGCGGGTGCCCAGCATACGCAGGGGCGTCCCATCCTCAGCGCGAGCGGCTACCCTGCCACGATCAAGCACCCAGATCCACTGGCCGCTTTTGTGTCTAACGCGGCTTTCAAATTCAAAGAATTCCGTTTCGTTTCTGAGGTGCTGCTCCAGCAGGCGGCTGGCCTGCGCCATGTCCGCCGGATGAATCAAATCGGTCCAGGTTTGGCGGCTGACCGGCTGCAGTTCTCCCAGCTGGTAGCCCGCAATTTGGGCCCATCGTTTATCGAAGAAGGGTTGCCCGCTTTGTACATCCCATTCCCACACGCCCAGGTTGGAAGCCTCGAGCACTGTTGCCAGGCGCACCTGGTTTTCCTTCACGAGAGTCTCCGCGCGCTGGCTTTCCGTCACATCGCGGGCGATGCTGCCCAGCATAAAGCCTTTTTCGGTTGGGATTATGAACGCGAGCGTATGCACCAGGCGCAAGGTTCCATCAGCGAGCTCGATTTCATTGAAGTTACTCGAATTTTGAATTGGCCCCACCCCGCTCGAGCACAGCTTCAAGGTGAGATTCTTGAGATATTCAGCAATTTGTGGATTTTTCTGCGCCGTGGGAATCGCCCGGTATTGAATCTCCCAGGAAGGTAGCCCGATAGATTCTGCGCGCGGATAGCCGAAGGTTTTCTCTGCGCTCTGGTTCCAATGAGTCACAATTCCTTGCTCATCCGTCAAAACGATGGCGTCTTGAGATTTTTCTATGAAATCGTGAAACACACTTTCGCTTTTTAGCAGCGTGTTTTCGAACTGCTTGCGTTCAGAAATATCACTCAACACAGCCAGGCAAATTGGCGCGCCATCCTGATCCTGCGCTTTGCTAACGTCGATTCTCACCCAAAACGGCGCATCGTGCCCGCCCTTCAGCCTGATTTCCCAGGTTTGTGCGCCGCCGGTTTCAAAAAGCGTTTTGTAATTACGATAATAAATCCCTTGATCTTCGCGCACGATGTATTTGCTGAAGGGTCGTTTCAGCAGCGCCCGGCGCGTGGTTGCGAACAGGTTCACCGCCGTCAGGTTGGCTTCCAGGATAATGCCTTTTTCATCCAGTTTTAAATAGCCCACCGGCGCGAGTTCGTACAGGTCGAAATAGCGCGTGCGCAAGGATTCGAGTTCAGCCTGTGAATGGCGCAGTTCTTCGTTTTGAATCTCCAATTCCAGCTTCTGCACCTGTAATTCATGCAGCAAGTCTTGCGCGGCCTCCAGCGAAATGGCCTGGGCCGGGAAAACCCGGTTTTGCATTCTTTCCTCCGCCAGTTTGCGTAACCTGGCGGCCGAAAAGGTATTTTTCAGGGTGGAGTGGGGCATGGTACGTTTCCTTGGATAAAGCGGGACAGTTGTTTCAGAAGAACGTCCCGAAGGTTTTTTGGCCGGCTTTGGGCTGTTTTCAACCTTGCCCGTGCAGAACCGGGTACCTTTGGGGCGGTTGTTTCGTTACGGAGGTGCGAAATGGATAAATTAGCAGCGTTTGCTTTGACTTACTAAACAACCCTATCATATCGTAGATTATCCGTTGAGTTACTTTCAAATTGGAAGGGAGACCGGGCCGCCCTGTTCTGCCGGGACATTTCCAAGTGTCAGGCAGATTTGCGTGCCCTGGCCAGGCTGCGTGATAATGCTGAACTGCCCGCCCAATCTTTCGGCCCTTTCCTGCATGCTTTTCAACCCAATCCCGGCCGGGCTGGGATTACTTGGGTCAAATCCTTTTCCATTGTCGCGGATGCTCATTTTCGCCCAGGTTTCAGTCCCCTGCAGTTGGATGTAAATCTGGCTGGCGTTGGCATGTTTGAGGGAATTGTTGAGCGCCTCGATGGCAATGGAATACATTTCCGCCTCCCAGCGCTGCGGCCAGGAACCGGTTTCGAGCGTATCCATCACTGTTTTAATTCCCGCCCGCATTTCCACGGCATCCAGGCGCGCCTGCAGGGCGTTCACCAGTTGGATGTCTTCGAGCGGCGTCAGGCGCATTTCATACAGCAGCAGGCGCATTTCCTTCAAGGATTGGCGGGCGCTATTGCTGAGACTGGTCAGCGTTTCTTCGATCTTTTGCGTCTGGCCCAATTGGATGCGTCTGCGCAGCGTATCTACGTGCAGAGTCAGCCCGTGCAGGGATTGGGTCACCGAGTCATGTAAATCACGCGAAAGCCGCCTGCGTTCGATCATGACCGCTTTTTGTTCCAGGATGTTGCGCAGGTGCGCGTTTTCAAGGATGATGCCAAGTTGTTCGGCGATAATGGTAAAAAAGGAGATGTCTTCCACCGCGAGCGTACGCGCTTCGCGCCAGAAAATCAGCAGTGCGCCAGTGGTAAGGTTGTGGAGTTTCACCGGCGCGGCCAGTATTCCATAAAAACCGGGCAGGCGTAATACCTCGGGCAGGTCGAAAGCGTTCGGCAGGTCAGAGGAGGCCAGGGTCAGATTCTCATTCAGCCAGTCGGATGACAATAATTCCAAGCCGGATGAGTTATCGGGGGGAATGCCAAGGCTGGCGCGTTGGTGAAAGGTCCCATCCTTGTAATCGTACAGCAGCGCGGCATCCCCCTTCATCATTCCGACAATGTTTTCAAGCGACTTGGTGAGAATGACACTGACCTCTGTCAATTTGCCCTGGTCAAGCAGCACGTTGTACAGTGCGCTGATCTTGCGGCTTTGAGAAAAGACGCGCTCCACCAGGCTTTCTTGCAACTGGGCCAGCGTATCCTGGGCGTTTTTTCGGGCAAGAATCTCCGCTTCCAGGCGCTGAATGGTTTCAAGGTAATCGCGCGTGCGCTGTCTGACGCGCTCTTCCAGTTCGGTGTTGAGGGTTTCCAACGCGAACTGTATCTTTTTGCGTTCGGTGATGTCGGTCACCATGCCGAAAGAACCTTCGAACCTGCCTTCAGCATCTGAAACCGGCTGGGCGGAAATAATCGTCCAAAGCTGGCTGCCATCTTTGCGCTGAAATCTTCTTTCATAATTCGCGCTTTGCCCCAACCTGCGCAGATTCAGTTGGGAGTAATGATCGGCCAGTTCATCTTTCACAATGAAGGAGGCGGATTCCTGCCCGAGCAGTTCTTCGACTGTGCAGCCAAGCATGGCGGCGAACTGCGCGTTGGAAAAGATAATCCGGCCTGCGGCATCCACCGCCATAACACCTTCTACGGCGGTTTCCACGATGCGGCGATATTTGGCTTCGCTTTGCGCGAGCGCATTTTCCATGTTCTGCAGGGCGGTCACATCGCGCGTGATGCTGATGAGATGCGTAACACCCAACAGGTTGATCAGGCTGGCAGAAGCGCTCGCGATGTACACGGTGCCATCTTTGCGCAGAGCGGTTACTTTCAGGTTGTAGACCGGGTTGCTTGTTTCCAACGCAGTCAGCAGCTTGCTGCGGTCCTCGGGGTCTGCCCAGAAACCAATTTCAGAACTGGTTTTCCCGATCACATCTTCACGCGTATACCCCGCCTGGGTGGTGATACCCGCATTCATGTCGACGGTTAGGCCATCCTCCAGGCGGGTGATCAGCACCGCATCGGGGGATAGTTGAAAAATTTGTTCAAAGCGCTGCCGGGCTTCATTGATTTCTGTGATGGTGTACTGATTGAGCAGGCCAATCAGGCCGGTCATCAGGATGTTGCCACTCACCAGCGCCAGCAGCAATATATTCAACGCCGGGATGGTTGCCAGGAAGATGCTATCGGTCGGATTAATGAACAGAATTACTGCCCGAAAAATATAAAAGCCGGTTTGAAATAAGAATAGACCTGCCACGATTTTTTCAAAAAACAGGCGCGGGCGGGAGTTTCCTTCAAAGAAAGCCAGGAAGCTTAGGAACGAAATCGGGATCATGCCAATTGAAAAAAACTCGATCCTGGCAAACAGATTATCCTGCACAACAGAAAAGTAAAAAAGGGTGGGCAGGCAAACCAGCATGGTCAGACCGAGAACTGGCAGGTTTCCGCGTTTTTTCAGGAAGCGCAGGGTGCCGAGATAGATACAGGCGATTCCGAACAGAAATAGATAATTTGTAATCCAGATGATATTCAGCCAATCGGGATGATTCCCGGCGACAAGGTCCTCCAGCAGGAATCTCAAGATATACCCGGTATTTGCCATGGCGCTGCCCAGCGCCCACCAGCCCGCTCCTGGATACTTTCGATTTACCTGGAAATACACAAAGACCAGGCTGACTTGCAGAATATTTATGATGGCAAACACTAATACGACGGTGTACAGATCAATATTCATCTGCCAGCATCTCCTGGGTTGAGCGGTATTTTTTAGGGCTGTACGAGCGAGTCATTGGTGTCAATTATACATCCCGACCCCGGCGCTTTTCTGATATCAACGCGTAGGAATCATTTATCAACGCGTAGGAATCATTTATCAACGCGTAGGAATCGTTTTACAGCCCATAGGAATCATTTTGCAGCCCGTAGGAATCATTTTGCAACCCGTAGGAATCATTTTACAACCCGTAGGAATCATTTTGCAGCCCATAGGAATCATTTTGCAGCCCGTAGGAATCATTTTGCAACCCGTAGGAATCATTTTGCAACCCGTAGTAATCACTTTGCAGCCTGTGGGAATCATTTTGCAGCCCGTAGGAATCATTTTACAACCCGCAGGAATCATGTAATTGTTCATTTCCATCCACCCCGTGAACGGTACCAATGAAAGATCAGCCACGAATAACGCGAATGGACATGAAAAATTCGAGAAAATTCGGGCTATTCGTTGCAAAACGGGTTTTCAGCATGAACTCCGTTGTGCCTGAAGTGCAGCAAAACGGGCGAAGGTTGGGAGGAAGTAAACATAATTACGCCAACCTCCTAAACGGAAATAAGCAGGATAAACGGGTGATTACAGAAAAGCAAGGTATTATGTTATTAACAATTGTCTAGACTCATCGGAAACCCACAGGCAAACTATTATGAATAAACAAAACAAAACCTTATTCCTTGCGCTTTCCATGCTGACGACTGTCATTTTGACGGCATTCTGGATGACCAGTGTCCAGGCTGGGGCTATTAATTTGCCATCGGCGCCATCGGTAGCTACTGCCGTGAAAGGTTTCCCTCAATTGATTGAAATTACTCGCATGCTGACAACGATGCTGCTGATTGGCTTGTTGACGTTGCTGATGACGCCCATCCTGGCAGCGCCAGCGCAAGACAGGCCCGAATAACCTGCGAAGTAACCAAAAAGAGCCGACTGGATGTCCCAGTCGGCTCTTTTTGGTTACTTCGCCACCATCTCTTTCATCTGTTCCACATACGCCAGGCTTTGATGCCTGAAAAAAGTATTATACAACTCGGCATAATGCCCGCCCTGCTCCAAAAGCCCGTTGTGGCTGCCCTGCTCAATAATCGCGCCGAGCTTCATCACCACAATCCGGTCGGCGGCTTTGACGGTTGAGAGGCGGTGCGCGATCAGGATGCTGGTGGAATTCGCCAGGATCAGGTTCAGCGCCTGCTGGATCTGCCATTCGGTGAACGGATCAATGCTGGCGGTGGCTTCGTCCAGGATGAAAATGGCCGGTTTCTGCACCAGGACTCTCATCAGCGCAACCAGCTGTCGCTGGCCCATGCTTAAGCGTGCGCCGCGCTCCCCGACCTCCGTCTCCAGGCCATTGGGCAGAGTCTCCAGCCATTCGCCGTCACCGATGCGGCGGGCCATGACCGTTATTTCGGCATTCGTGGCGTTTGGAGCGGCGTACTTGATATTCTCGGCCACCGTGCCCGAAAACAGGAACGGCACCTGTGAGACAATCCCCAACTGGCGGCGGTATTGCTGCAAGTCAAAGGAGCGGATGTTCTGTCCGTCGATCAACAAGCTGCCGCTTTGAAATTCGTAAAAGCGGGCAATCAGCTTGGCAATGGAAGATTTGCCAGCGCCGGTATGTCCCACCAGTGCCAGATTCTCTCCGGCGCGAATCCGCAGGCTGAAGTCTGAGAGAATTGGCTCTTTGTCCGAATAACGGAATCCCAGCTTTTCGAAGTGGATTTCGCCCTTAAGCGGCGACACATCCCTTTTATCCAGCTGGTTGACATTGGGATCGGCATCGATCAGCGCAAAGGCGCGTTCAGCGGCTGAAAGCCCGCTCTGGATTTGCGCCCAGAACGAGGTCAGGTTGAGCAGGGGGAACATGAAGTAATCCAGCGAGTTGATGAACAGGTACCACGAGCCTACGGTGACGAGGCCCGCGGCAGCGCTCAGGCCGCCCACATACACCAGCACGCCCACGAAAATTCCGCTGACGGCGTTCAGGGTGGGGAAGACCAGTGACAGCACGAAGCCGCGCCGCACGTTGACGGTGTAGGCCTGTTGATTGGCGCGGTCGAAGGTTTCGAAGATGCTGTGTTCCTGCCGGAAATTCTTGGCCACGGCGATGCCGCTGACGGTCTCTTTGATGGTGGCGTTGACATCGGCCATGGCTTGCATGCCGTTGCGGGTGACGATGCGCGCCAGGTTGCGGAAGCCCATGGCGATGGCAAAGACCACCGGCATAAATCCCAGCATGATGGTGAAGAGCCGCCATTCGGTATAGACCAGAACCGCCCCCAGGATGACCGTCTGCATGAGCTGTGAGCCGACATCCGTGACGATGACGACCAGCTGACCAAAGTCGTTGGTGTCTGAAGTGATGCGGCTGACGATGCGCCCGCTGGAGAACTGGTCATAGAACGACAGGTCGTGCTCGGCGGCGGCGCGAAAAGCGGTGGTGCGCAAACCGAGCACCACTTCGCCCACCGCGCGGACCGTCAGGGCGCGGCGCAGCCAGTTCAGCCCCCAGTTGGCGAAGGCAATCAGCGTCATCCCGATGCCAACAATCGCAATGGAGGGGAGTGTTGGCTGGTTCTTGAGTAAATCCATGATCTTGCTGACGATGACCGGCAGGGCTGCGCCCAGGCCCGCCATCACGATCACCAGGGCCAGCATGCCCGCCATGCGCTTTTTTTGCGGCGCAAAATAGCCAATCATGCGGCCCACCAGGGCGCGGTCGGTATAGGTGCGGTCGTATTTTTCGTTGTTTAATCCGGCAAAAAAACCCATAAAATTCTATTCCTTGAAAATCCGGTTGTACGCTTCAGAAGTTTTCATCAACTCGTCATGGTTGCCCATGGCGGCAATCTGGCCCTTGCGCAGCACGATAATCAAATCAGCCCAACGGATCTGGCTCAGGCGATGGGTAATGATGATGGTGGTGCGGCCCTTTGCGGCGGCGGAAATGGCGTGCTGAATTTTGTCTTCGGTGGCTGAGTCAATCGCGCTGGTGGAATCATCCAAAACGAGAATACGCGGGTCAGTCAGAAAAGCGCGCGCCAGCGCCAGGCGTTGACGCTGTCCGCCCGAAAGGGTCACGCCGCGCTCGCCGATGACCGTTTCGTAGCCCTGGTCAAAGGTCTGGATGAAGTCATCCGCCTGCGCGGCTTGCGCGGCGGCTTGCACCACCTGGCTGGTAGCGCCCGGTGCGCCAAAGGCGATATTGTCACTGATTGAGCGCGAAAACAGGAAAATATCCTGCTCGATGATCGAAATCTGTGAGCGCAGGGAGGCCAGGTTCCAATCGCGCACATCCACGCCATCGACCAGCACCTGGCCGGCGGTGATGTCATAGGTACGATTGACCAGCTTCGCCAACGAAGTCTTGCCCGCGCCCGTCTGCCCGACGATGGCGACCGTCTGTCCGGGTTTGATGCGGAAGGAGATATTTTCAACCACGTTCCCGGCTCGCAGCGCGGCTGGGGCAGGGGCCTCATCATCTCCAGCGATTGATTCCCAGGCACTGATCCGCGCGTACCCAAAGCTCACATTGCGAAACTCAATCTCGCCCTGCATTTCGCCGCTGAAACCCGCCGCGTTTTGATCGAGATGGGTTTCGCGGTTCATCAACTCCAGGATGCGCCGCGCGCTGGAAAGTCCCATTGAGACCTGGGTGTAAGCCCAACTGGAGGTAAAGGTCGGGAAATCGAGCATGCGCAGCAGCCCAAAATAGCCGATGACCTGCCCGGTGTTGAGCAAACCAGCGCGAAACAGGAGCAAGGCGTGCGTCAGACCGGCGGCAATCGCGATTCCATACAGCAAGAAGGCAATGAAGCGCGCTTCGGTGTCCCCTTGCAGGATGAAGGCATCCCGCACTCTTTTGGCGTTGACGACAAAACGCTCCACTTCGGCGTTTTCCTGCGCCGCGCCTTTGACCGTTTCCACGCCGTCAAGCGATTCCGACAAATGCGAATTCATGTCGCCGAAGGAGGCGCGTACTTCGTCCGAAATAGGCTGCAGGTTCTTCAGGTAGCGCACCAGCGCCATGAAATAAGCGATGCTGAACAGTACCGGCGTCAGCATCAGCCAGGGATTGTAGCGCGGCGCAAAGACGATCGGCATGACCAGAAAGAAGAAAGAACCGATCACCAGGTTGATGCCGGGGCTGAACATCAGGTTGACTTCGCGCACATCGTTGGTGGCGCGCGCCATCGTATCGCCCACCGGCTGCAGGCTGTGAAAGGTCATGCTTTTGCCCAGCAGCGAAATATACATCTCGTCGCGGACTTCGCGCTCCAGGCGCTGTCCGAGCAATTCCGCGCCGAAGTTGCGTCCCAGTTGCAGCACGCCGCGCAAAATTTGGGTGCCGCCAATAATCAGCGCCAGCGGTAGCAAGACGCTGGTATCCGGCACTTTTTGGAGCATGGCGTTGAACGCATCGCCCACCAACAGCGGCACGACGGCTGCCAGCGCGGCATTGCCAAACGCGCCCAGAAACAGGATGATGATAATGCCCCAATGACGGGTGGCGTGCGAGGTAATCCAGCGCACAGCGTTGCTGCGATTGAAGGCCGGACGGGGTATGGTGAATTCAGCAGGGGATTGATTGGCTACGGTCATTTTTTACTCACGATATTCATATGAAAAGATTGTACCATCGCGACGCAGGCGCAAACAAAAAACTCCCGATGTGTGACCATCGGAAG
Organism: uncultured Anaerolineae bacterium; assembly: GCA_903838415.1. GTDB lineage: Bacteria > Chloroflexota > Anaerolineae > Anaerolineales > Villigracilaceae > UBA5195. Next base: position 15,132 of record CAILYI010000256.1, read on the forward strand.
TCGTCGGGGGTCAATTCTGGATGTTTTAGCTGGCTTTCCAGGCTTCTTGATATTGATTGAGCGCAGACTCTAACACGCGGGCCAGTCCCTGGATTTTGGCGAGGATCGGCGTCAATTCGTTGGGGGCGTTCGGTAAAAACAGGTCAATTTGGAAAAAAAGCGTTTCCCCCAACTGGACTTTGCCATCCACGATGGGAACGGAGCCGCCGGGACGCAATTGAATCTGCTCGCCTGCGCGGGCGCGCTCGCGCACAAACCACGCCAAAAACTCCAGGCTTTTCCAGGCTTGCGGATCCTTTTCCAGGCGGAACTCAAACTGGATGAGCGCTTCACGCTGCAGTCCACCCGTGGTGCGTCGCAGGCTGCCTTGCGGCAGGTGCGAGAAACTGCTCATGGCGAGGTGCTCTTCGCGGATGCCCTGCAAGCTGTTAATTCCGCTGATGATATCCGTGATGCCGGGTAATCGTAAAAGCTGTGTGTGAAACTCTTGAATTTCCTGTGGATAGTGCTGCATAAGACACCAGTCCTTTCTATCAATAAGTTATGCCATCATTTCCAGGGTTAGATTCCATAATTTTGCAGCCGCAGATTGATCATATGTGGCCGGGTCCGACTCAACTTCTTTGCTATCAGTAAAATACTTGCCGGTGACGCCCTGCACGGCAGGGGAGGATGCCAGAAAAACACTCGTAGAAGCGCCATCCTCCACCTTACGCTGCATGGGTTTTAATAATCCCAAGGCGAATTTCATCAGGCCGCCATTGTTTTTGCCAAAGCCGGTGTTCACAAAACCCGGATGCAGGGCATTCGCGGTGACGTTGGTTCCTTCCAGTTTGCGGGCAAGTTCATAGGTAAACAGCACATTTGCCAGCTTGGATTGGGCATAGGCCCCAAAACCGCTGTAGCTTTTCGCAAGCTGGATGTCATCGAAATTGATTTTTGAGCCGCGATGCGCATCGGAGGAAACATTCACCACGCGCGCGTGGTCGCTGGCTTTGAGAGCATCCAAAAGCAGCGTGGTGAGCTGGAAATAGTTGAAATGGTTGGTTGCCAGGGTCATCTCAATGCCATCCGACGACAATTTGCGCGACATGAACATCGCTCCGGCATTATTCAACAGCACATCCAGGCGCGCATGTTGTTTTGTAAATTCATTGGCCGCTTTCTGAACTCCGGCGTGGGTTGAAAGATCGGCAGCGATAAAATCCACTTGTTGGTTGCCGGTCTCCTGGCTGATCTGTTTTGCTGAAGCGGCGCATTTTTCCGGGTTTCGACTGACGAGAACTGTTTGCGCGCCCATGCGGGCCAATTCGCGCGCGGCGATAAAGCCAATTCCACTGGTAGCCCCACTGATCAGTACGGTCTTGCCCTGCATTGATAAATTCATGAATTCTCCAATAAAATCGCTTCCATTATGATTTTGAATGAACTAAATTTCTATGATGGAATAATGACCGAAATAACCGCCATCTGTGGAATGCGTAAATCATCGTTGGGTCAAACGCGCCCAGGAAATTGTTCGCGATACTCTTTTTCCAGGCCGCTTCTTATTTCAAGAACCTGCGCTTGCGATTCGGTCAGTTCCAACCACGCGAGCGCATCGGGAAGGATGGTAAAAACATTCAGCTTAATCGGCAGGTCACCGGCCAGCAGCAGGCCAATTTCACCTATCGTTGTGACGAATAAATTGTGAGAGACGATAGCGGTTTGCTCTAATTCATAACCGGTGCTCGCCAACTTTTTATTCGTGTCAATAATTTGGTAAATATCACTTACTTCGACATCCAGACGCGCCTTTTCCATATCGAGTAATATCTTCATTCCAGGGCGCCGCAGCTCGTGCTGGAAAGCTTCGCGTTCCACCTGCAAGAGTTCCTGCCCAGTACAAAGTCCAAAACCCGCGTAATAGATGATGTTTATTTCGGGATCAATCCTGAAAAGAACGGTCATTTTTTGCCTTTCATTGCGCGGATTATAAAAATTATAGCACGCGCCCGGTTTGGATAAAAGTGCCATGCGCAATTGCGTATGGCACTTTTATCTCTTTATGAATTGCCTTCGCTTTTTTTCTTCACCCAGCCCAACCCGATTCGACCTCGTTCTTTCTCTATTTTCAAGATTTCGACATCGATGATGTCACCCACTTTGAGCACTGTTCCATAGGGCATCTGGCTTTTGTGCAGCAGACCATCCTGCTTGACGCCGATATCGACAAATGCGCCAAAATCAACCACGTTGCGCACGGTGCCTTTTAATTCCATGCTTTCGGCCAGATCTTCCATTTTGAGCACGTCCGTGCGCAGGATGGGGGTCTGGGCTTCTTCGCGCGGGTCGCGGCCCGGGCGCACGAGCTGCTCAAGGATGTCCTTGAGCGTCGGGACGCCGCAATTCACTTCACCGGCCAGTTTTTCCAGCGGCGTCTTGACGAGCAGCGCATCCAGGGCTGGTTTGCGCTCATTGACTGGCGTGGCAGGCGTCAGACCGGCGCTTTCGAGCACGGTCAGGGCAATCGGGTAGGATTCAGGATGGATGGCCGAGGCGTCTAAAGCGTTGGCTCCGTTTCGAATCCGCATAAACCCGGCTGATTGTTCGAAGGCCTTCGGCCCCAGGCCGGAAACTTTCTTCAGTTCCGAACGACTTTTAAATGCCCCGTTGGCATCGCGGTAGCTGACGATGGTGGTGGCAAGTTTGGGGCCAATGCCCGCGACGTGCGTCAGCAGCGCGGACGAAGCTGTGTTGAGATCGACGCCGACGTTGTTGACCACACTTTCGACTACGCCATCCAGACTGTGGCTGAGGGCGGTCTGATCGACATCGTGCTGGTACAGGCCGACGCCGATCGACTTCGGGTCGATTTTGACCAGTTCAGCCAGCGGGTCTTGCGCGCGGCGCGCAATCGAAACTGCGCCGCGGATGGTTACGTCCAGATCGGGGAATTCGGCGCGCGCCAGCGGGCTGGCCGAATAGACCGAGGCGCCGGCTTCATTGACGATCAGATATTTTGTGCTGGGGGTGTTGCGCGTCAGCTCAGCGACCAATTTTTCGGTTTCGCGCGAGGCGGTGCCGTTGCCGATGGTGATGAGCGTGACGTGGTGGCGGTTGATCATGTCCTGCAGGGTGTCGATCGAACCCTTCCAGTCGTTTTTCGGTTCGTGCGGATAAATGGTGCCGGTATCGAGCAGTTTGCCAGTCGGGTCGACGACAGCCAGCTTGGTGCCGGTGCGAAAACCGGGATCAAGTCCGAGCACGGTCTGGTTGGCAAGCGGCGGCAGAGAAAGCAGCGCGCGCAGGTTGGTGGCGAAGACGTTGATGGCGTGATTATCGGCTTTTTCAGACAGTTCGCGGCGCACGTCACGTTCGATGGAGGGCAGCAGCAGGCGGTTGGCGGCGTCTTCTTCGGCCAGGATCAGCTCGTCGGCGAAAGGCGAAAGGATATCAGCTTCGAAAATGCTTTCAACCACGTCACGCCAGTCGCGTTCGTTGATGTTGACGCGGATCTTGAGCACGCCTTCTTTTTCGCCGCGATTAAGCGCCAGAATCTGGTGCGGCTGCAGGCGGTCGACGCGCCCGTCAAATTCGTAATAGCTTTCGTAAACGCGCTTTTCATCCGCAGCGCCCGCGACCTTTTCCGCGCCGACTTTGGAGAATTTGAGGGCTTTCTCACGCGTGGAGCGGCGCACTTCGGCATTGTCGCTGATGGCTTCGGCGACAATATCGCGCGCGCCTTCGATGGCTTCCTGCCAGTTTCCAACCTGTTCGTTCAGGTACTCAGCGGCGATGGCTTCGAGCGCGCGCCGGTCTTTGGCCTGGCTCAAGATCAGGTCAGCCAGGGGTTGCAGTCCCTTTTCGCGCGCGATCATGGCGCGGGTGCGGCGTTTTGGCTTGTAGGGGGCGTATAAATCTTCCAGCGCGGTCATCGAATCAGCGGCGGTAATTGCGCTGCGCAGCTCATCCGTGAGTTTTCCCTGTTCCTCGATCGAGGCTAGGATGGTGGCGCGGCGATCATCGATTCCGCGCAGGCGGACAACTTCATCGGCTACGATACGGACTTGTTCATCGTCAAGCGTACCGGTCATTTCCTTGCGGTAACGCGAGATGAAGGGAACGGTATTGCCCTCGTCGAGCAATTGGATGGTGGCGGCAACCTGGGAAGGTTTGACTTTAAGTAGGGAGGCGATCGTTTCAGCGTAAGACATGGGCGCGATTTTACCACGTCACACGGGGATGTTGGAGCGGAGAGTCTCAATTCGGCGTTCTTCAACACAAGGTTCATCATCTTTCCACTTGATGACACAAGGCACTTGTCCAAGGGGTTTTTTCGTTGTAAACTCTTATCATCTTATAAACGGAGGAAATCCATGTCCAAAGAGAATTCTCGTTACCGCTGGTTTGTCGTTGCCATTTTTTTTGGTTTCATGCTTTTGCACCAGGTCGATAAGCTGCTGATCGGCCCACTGACTCCCAAAATTATCGCTGAATTTCATCTCACCGATACACAGATGGGCGCAATCAACACCGGCGCGCTGATTGTGGGCACGCTGCTCTATCCGCTCTGGGGCTATCTCTATGACCGCTTCGCGCGCGCCAAACTGCTGGCGCTGGCTTCGCTGATTTGGGGCGCAACCACCTGGATCAGCGCCATTGCGCGCACCTATCCGCTTTTCATGGCGACTCGCGCCTCCACCGGCATCGACGACTCGGCTTATCCCGGGCTGTATTCGCTCGTTGCCGACTATTTCGGCCCCAGCCTGCGCGGCAAAATCTACGGGATTTTGCAGCTAGCCCAGCCGATTGGCTACCTGCTCGGCATGATCCTGGCGCTGATGGTCGCTCCCGGCCTGGGTTGGAACTGGCGGCAGGTCTTTTATCTGACCGGCGGTCTGGGAATGCTCCTGGCGGTGCTGATCTACTTCGGCGTCAAAGATATGCCGCGTGGCCAGGCTGAACCGGAATTTGAAGATGTCCAGGAAATGCAGAAGTTCGAATTCAACTGGGACGCCGCCAAAGACGTGCTCAAAAAACGCACCATGTGGTTCATCTTTTTGCAGGGCTTCGCGGGTGTATTCCCCTGGAATGTGATCACCTACTGGTTCTTCACCTATCTCGAGCGCGACCGTGGCTATGACTCGAACAGCGTCCTGATGACGATGGCGCCCATCATTCTCATCCTGGCTTCGGGATATTTTGTCGGCGGCGCGGCAGGCGATTGGCTGTTCAAACGCACCAAGAAAGGCCGCATCATCGTCTCCACAGTGGGCGTTCTGATGGGCGCAATTTTCCTGTTCCTGGCCCTGCAAACTCCCATCGCGGATCGCACCACCTTCTTGATTTTCATGAGCATAACGGCCATTTTCATGCCGCTTTCCTCGCCCAACGTCATATCCACCGTCTATGACGTGACTGTGCCCGAAGTCCGCTCCACCGCCCAAAGCGTGGAATACTTCATCGAAAACTTCGGCGCCGCCAGCGCCCCGCTGCTGGCAGGTTTCATCTCCACCACCACCGGCAGTCTGGGCACCGCAATTCTGCTGATTTGCACCATCGCCTGGGGCTTGTGTTTTGTCTTCTACCTCGGCGCACTCTTCTTCGTGGATGGCGACATCCAGAGTCTGCGCGACAAAATGGCCGCCCGCGCTGCCGGTCAAAGAATGTAACTCCAGCGGGCCACGCAACATGCAAAAGTGTTGCGTGGCCCATTTTCTCAAGGGCGGTTTTCACAGAACACACATCGTTTACAGAAAAGAGTTATCATTCGGATGAAGCTATTGCAGGAAATTGTCCGCCACCCAGGGCTTAATTTTCAGGGCAGAACGCTGCAGCGTAAAGCAGTCCGGGCAATCATCCTGAAAGACCGAAAATTGTTGATGGTCTACTCTGCCAAAAAGGGCGATTACAAATTCCCAGGTGGTGGGCTGAATAGCGGTGAAACCCATCGGCAGGCGCTTGCTCGGGAACTTCTTGAAGAATGTGGCGCGTCCATTTCAGAAATCGGCCTGGCTTTTGGGAAAATCATCGAGTACGCGCTTCCGCATGAAGCTGACTACACTGTTTTCAAAATGACGTCGTATTATTATCTCTGTCAGGTGGGTGCCATTTTTCAGGAACAGCAGCTGGAACAATATGAAGCAAAGCTTGGCTTTCAGCCTGTCTGGATCGACCTTGACGAGGCGCTTTGCGCTAATCAAGCCATTCTTTCTGCAAATCATGCTGAAAGCTCCGCCTGGGTAAAACGCGAAACTTTCATGCTGGAACAAATCAAACAAAAACTCTTTCAGGATGACTATGTCCGACACCTTTAACGAATCGACCGGCAACCTGCTTAAAGCCATACATTTTTCCGCTTTCAAACACCGTGATCAGCGCCGAAAGGATCAGTCACGCTCGCCGTATATCAATCATCCCATCACGCTGGCCGAAACCTTGTGGACGATCGGCGGAGTGCGCGATGAAGCCACGCTGATTGCCGCGATTTTGCACGACACCATCGAAGATACCGAAACCACGCCCGATGAAATTCGAGAAAAATTTGGCGAGGAAGTTCTCTCGCTGGTGCTGGAAGTGACCGATGATAAATCGCTTCCCAAGGCAACCCGCAAGCGTTTGCAGATCGAACATGCCGCGCATATTTCGCCCAAGGCAAAATTGATCAAACTGGCTGATAAAATCTCGAATCTAAACGACTTGCTCTATTCCCCGCCACACAGCTGGACTTTTACCCGCAAGCAAAAATACCTTTTGTGGACGAAGCAAGTCATCGACGGTTTGCGCGGCGCGAATTCGGCGCTCGAAAATCGCTATGACGAATTGCTGGCAACCGGAAAGCGCATCCTTGAACTCGAACTTGCATCACCACCCAAAGAGACATCATGACCAAAATCGTTGCTGATACAACGTCTGGTTTGCCGCTTGAACTTGCGGCAAAGCTCGGAATCGCGATGATTCCACAGCTGGTTGTTTTTGGAGAACAAACTTTTCGTGATGACACGGAATTGACCACCGCCGGTTTCCTCGAAAAACTCAGGGCGTCCTCCGTGCTGCCGAAAACGGCCGCACCTCCACCGTCGCTGTATCACCCAATTTTTGAGGAAGCTGCCAGAACGGGCGAAACGGTCCTGGTCATCGCCCCGACTGCGAAAATGAGCGGCACCTTCCGTTCGGCGGAAACGGCAAAACTGGATTACCCCAATGCGGATATTCGCATCATCGACACCGGGACGATTGCCGGGTGCCTGGGTTCGCTGGCGCTGGTGGCGCAGCAGCTGTCTCAAAATGGCAATTCAGCGGATGAGATTGAAGTCTACATCAAGGCTTTGCTGCCTCGTTCGCGGACATATTTTGTGGTCGACACGCTGGAATACTTGCAAAAGGGTGGGCGCATTGGCACTGCAAAAGCCTTGTTGGGCGAACTGCTGCAGGTCAAACCGATTTTGCAGATAAAAGATGGACAGGCTGCGCCTTTTGAGCAGGAGCGCACCAAGAAGCGTGCCACCGGACGATTGATTGAAATTGTCTGTGAGCAACTCGCGGCGAGTCCCAATCCGCACCTGTGCGTGATGCATATCGATGCCGGGGATGAGGCCAAAGCCATTTGCGCGGAATTAACCTCCCGGCTCGGACTTCTCGATATTCCGATTTATATCCTGCCTCCGGCGATCATTGTTCATGCCGGGCCGAAGGCGCTGGCTGTCGGGTTCTTTGTTTAGCTGTGTTATAATTCACAGGCTATTTTCTCAGACGATCCCACAGTAGTGGTTATTTTTTCCCCAAAAAATGGGGACGCTAGAAGGAGAACGACTTATGTCTGGACACAGCCATTGGGCTACCATTCGCCGCAAAAAAGGTGCGGCTGATGCCAAGCGCGGGCAGGTTTTTACGCGCATTGCTCGTGAAATTGTAATGGCCGCACGCAATGGCGGCGGCGATGCTGGCAGCAACTTTCGCCTGGCGTTGGCTGTTGAAAAAGCCCGTGCAAGCAACATGCCAAAAGACAGCATTGAACGCGCCATTAAACGTGGCGCAGGTGAAGACAAAGATGCTGCCGCCTTCGAAGAATTCACCCTGGAAGGCTATGGCCCGCACGGCTCAGCGATCATGGTGGATTGCGTGACAGATAACCGCAACCGTACCGTGGCGGACATGCGCCATGCCTTCAGCAAAAATGGTGGCACCATGGCCGAAGCGGGCGCAGTTGGCTGGCAGTTTGAACGCAAGTCTTACTTCTCCTTCCCCGCGAGTCAACTTTCTTATGATAAATCTTTTGAACTGGCAATCGAAGCCGGTGCGGATGATGTGCAGGAAGATGGCGACAATATCGAAATCGTGGGACCTGTGGAAGCCTTCAAGACCATCAGTGATGCCTTGCAAAAAGCAAAAGTCGCTGCTGATGAAGGCGGCCTGCGCCTGATCGCCAAGCAAGACCTCGAACTGGACGTGGACGGGACTCTCCAGGTGCTGAGAGTGGTCGAAGCGATCGAGGAAATGGATGACGTGCAAAACGTTTTCCATAACCTGAAAATCTCCGACGAAGCCCTGGCTGCGCTGGAAGAAGAATAAAATAGTAGGGGCGACCAGGCAGGTCGCCCCTACATGATTTATTACCATGACCCTTGTCATTGGAATCGACCCCGGCACAGCCACCATCGGCTATGCCCTCGTGCATGATCTGCCCGATGGTAACAACGAAGCCGTGGAGTATGGCGTCATCACCACTCCCAAGGGCGATTCCGCTCCACAGCGCTTGATGCAGCTTTACGAAGAGCTGAATGCCATCCTGGCGCGCTATCAGCCCGATTCAGCCGCGGTGGAAAAGTTATTTTTCGCAAATAATGTCACCACTGCGATTAGTGTGGGGCAGGCGCGCGGCGTGGTGCTGCTGGCACTGTCGCAAGCCGGGCTGGAAGTGGGCGAATATACCCCCAACGAAGTCAAACAGGCTGTCACCGGCTACGGCGGAGCCGATAAAAAGCAGGTGCAGGAAATGGTGCGGGTGCTGCTCTCGCTCGAAAAAATCCCCAAGCCGGATGACGCCGCCGACGCTCTGGCGATTGCCATCTGTCACTTGAACACAAAACGTTATTAATCCCGCCGGGTGAGATAAAATAGACTTATGATAGCAACGCTGCGCGGTGAAATCACCCAAATTGAAGAACATGGCCTCATCATCGAAGTCGGTGGCGTGGGAATGCGCGTACTGGTCCCCAAACCGCTGCTGACAAAATACGCCACTGGCGAAATTATTTTATTGCAAACACACCTGGTCGTCCGCGAAAACGATTTATCGTTATATGGATTTGAGACAACCGGCGACCGTCAGCTCTTTTTGATTCTGCTTGGGGTGGATGGGGTCGGCCCCAAAATGGCGCTTTCCGTCCTCTCCACCCTGGATCTTGATACCGTTCAACGGGCGGTTTTTTCCGAAGAAGCTGACCTGTTGAGTCGCGTCCCGGGCGTGGGCAAAAAGACGGCGCAGAAAATCCAGCTTTATCTCAAAGATCGGCTCAAACCCGTCAGCGGACTGGAAAGAATGGCCGCCATGTCTGACACTGACAGCGAAGTCCTGGCTGCTTTGACGGCGCTGGGCTACTCGGTGGTCGAGGCCCAAACGGCCCTACAATCCATCCCCAAGGATGCGCCCGACCAAGTCGAGGAAAAACTCCGCATGGCGTTGGGCTATTTCCAGTAAAATTCACAGGGTGTGGGCCGATAACGGTCCACTCCTTTTATAATTGCAGAAACATTCCACCGTTCTTATCCACTGATTATTGACACGGAGATTTCATGCTAAATAAAACAATCGCCTTTATTGGTCCCGGCGCGATGGCTGAAGCCATGATTGGCGGCCTGATTCGCCAGAAATTGGCCAGCCCGGAGCACTTGCTCGCTGCGGGGCCGCGCATGGAACGCTGCCAACAACTTAACGAGAAATACGGAGTCCAGCCGTTCACCGATAATGCCGCGGCCGCCGCACAGGCGGACGTGGTGGTGCTCTCCGTCAAACCCCAGCGCCTGACGGCTGTCATGAAAAACCTGAAGGGTACCATTCGCAAAGATGCGCTGGTGCTTTCGATCATTGCCGGAGCCACGCTCAGCAAAATCAGCAAGGGTTTGGGCCATCATGTGATTGTGCGTTCGATGCCCAATACCCCTGCTCAAATTGGTGAAGGCATCACGGTTTGGACAATTTCCTCTGCCGGTTCGGATGAGCAAAAGGAAACTGCGCGCGCCATCCTGGGCGCACTGGGTCAGGAAGTGTTTGTTGAAGATGAACATTACCTCGATATGGCCACCGCGCTTTCAGGCACCGGCCCGGCGTACGTTTTTATGTTCATGGAAGCCATGATCGATGCTGGCGTTCATATGGGTTTCCCGCGCCGGATTTCAGAACAGCTGGTCGTCCAGACCATTCGTGGCTCGGTGGATTTTTACAAAACGAACGATGTTCATGTGGCCGCGCTGCGTAATCAGGTCACCTCGCCCGGTGGGACTTCGGCTGAAGCGCTGTATTATCTGGAAAAAGCCGGATTCCGCACCGCCATCTCGCGCGCAGTCTGGGCGGCTTACCAGCGTTCGCTGGAACTGGGCAAGGAACAGCCGGTCCACATCCCTGAATCTCACCAATCAGAAGACCCTGGTCAGGATTAGCGTGTGCTGAACATTCTTTTTGTTGGATTGGGCGGCGCGCTTGGCTCGATTGGTCGCTATCTGATCAGTGGCTGGGTGCAGACGGTCACCAAAAGCATCCAGTTCCCTTATGGCACGTTGGCGGTCAACCTGTTTGGTTGTTTCGTGATCGGATTTTTGGCTCAACTGGCAGAGACGCGCGGCGTGTTCACCAGCGAATCACGCTTATTTGTCTTTGTCGGTATCCTGGGCGGATTTACCACTTTTTCATCTTTTGGCAATGAAACCTTCAACCTGGCCCGCGATGGTGAAATATGGAGTTCGCTGATGAATATCGGCGCCAATGTGGTGATCGGCCTGTTTGCCGTGTGGCTTGGACGAACCCTGGCGTATTTGATTTGGAAATAAAATCCAATCACGGCCTGTCATCTGTGCGCTAATCCCTGGAAGGAGCGTCCATGCATCTCCCTGAACAAGGTTCACTCTTACGAATTTTTATCGGCGAAGCGGATCATCACGCCGGGAGGCCACTTTACGAGTGGCTTGTCCTGCAGGCGCGTGAGCAAGGTTTGGCCGTAGCGACTGTCCTGCGGGGCTTAATGGGTTTCGGCGCAAACACACGCCAAATCCACACTTTCAAAATTGAAGCCCTTTCGGAAGATTTACCCATCGTGGTGGAAATCGTCGACACCGAGGAGAAACTCGAAAAATTCCTGGACTTGACCGCCGCCCACATCCCCAATGGATTGGTGACGATGGAAAAGGTGGCCGTAAAATTCTACCGGGCAGAGGGGAAGAAATAACGCAGAAGTTTGCTCTGCTGTTTGATTCTGGTTTCAATTTATCCATATGGAGGTTTGAATGAAAATAACGTTGAATATCGTTGGGAGTTTACTGATTCTGGCAGGCGCCGTCTGGTTTTTGCAGGGCATCAACATTTTGCCCGGTAGTTTCATGACCGGCGACATTCGCTGGTCGATCAATGGCGGGATTGCCGTGGTAATCGGCGCTGGTTTGCTGTGGTTCGCCAACCGCAGCAAGCGCGGTGACAACAAGAAAAACAAATAACAACTCATTTCCTCACCGATGCAAAGGAACCCGCTCCGATCAAAAGGCGGGTTCTTTTCATCCTCGGTTGGGAGCCCAGATTCGAGTAAAATTCTTTCTATACTGTAACGAGGAGAATTTGATGGTGCAGTTTTTTACGACAGAAAATGCAATTGCCTTGCTGACATTGACCGTTCTCGAAATTGTGCTGGGAATTGACAATATCGTTTTTATCTCCATCCTGGCGGACCGACTGCCCCGCGAACAACAGGCGCGCGGACGCCAGGCCGGTCTGGCGCTGGCCATGGTCACCCGCATCCTGCTCTTGCTTTCCTTGAGCTGGATCATCCGCCTGGAAGAACCGTTGTTTCACATTTTCACGCTGGGAATTTCCGGGCGCGACCTGATTTTGCTCTCCGGCGGCATTTTCCTGATCGCCAAGAGCACGCTCGAAATCCACGAAAAGCTGGAAGGTGAGACCGAGACGCAGTCTGCCAACAAAGCGGCGGTCTCCTTCGCCAGCGTTGTCCTGCAGATCGGCATTCTGGACATCGTCTTTTCGCTCGATTCTGTCATTACCGCCGTGGGCATGGCCAAGGAATTGGCGATCATGATTGCCGCCGTGATCATCGCAGTGATGATCATGTTGTTTGCTTCCACCCCGATCAGCGAGTTTGTCAATAAGCATCCCACCGTCAAAATTTTGGCCTTGAGCTTCCTGCTGCTGATCGGCACTTCGTTGATCGTCGAAGGTTTGCATCAGGAAATTCCAAAAGGCTACATTTACTTTGCCATGGCATTTTCCGTTTTTGTCGAAACGCTCAATTTGCGCGTGCGCAAGAGTGAACCTGTCCAATTGCATCAGGCTTACGAAGCCCTGCCAGCCAGCAAGCCAGCCGCTGCCAGGAAGAAAAAGAAATGACGTTTACCGGCTTCAACTCTTAGAAATGGGATTCCCTGACCTTTTGAGACTCTGGAAAACGGAGCTGCATACCGCTCCCAACATCTCCAGCTGGCAGATTCTCCCCGCGCGCCGCGCTGTTTTCGCCGATTTACCGGCTGATCTGCCCCGTGAATTGGCCGCCGCCCTGCGCCAGCGCGGAATCTCGTCATTGTACAGTCACCAGGCTGAAGCGTGGAAACACACCCGCCAGGGAGAAAACGTCGTCTTGGCGACCGGCACCGCCAGTGGCAAGACACTGGCTTACAACCTGCCGGTTTTGGCGGCCTTGCTGGAAAATCCCACGGCGCGGGCACTCTATCTTTACCCAACCAAAGCTCTCGCGCAAGATCAACTGGCCGTCATCAGCGGCCAGTTTTCAGCGTTGGCGTCCATCTACGATGGCGACACTCCCCAGTCACACCGCAAAACCATCCGCGAGAAATCGCGCATCATCCTGTCCAATCCCGATATGCTGCATACCGGCATTTTGCCGCACCACACCAACTGGGCGGAATTTTTCCAAAACCTGCGCTTTGTGGTTATTGACGAGATGCACACTTACCGCGGCGTATTTGGCTCACACGTTGCCAATGTTTTGCGGCGGCTGCGGCGCGTGGCAAATTTCTATGGCGCATCGCCGCAGTTTATCCTGACATCTGCCACCATCGCCAACCCGGCGGAACTGGCCGGGCGGCTGATCGAAGCGCCGGTCACGCTGGTCGATGACGATGGTTCGGCGCGTGGCGAACGTCATTTTCTCATCTATAACCCGCCGGTCATTGACGAAGCCCTCGGTCTGCGCAAAAGCTCCATCCATGAGAGTGTGCGGCTCGCGCAAGATTTGCTCGAAAACGATGTCCAGACAGTGGTTTTTGCGCGTTCCCGCCGCAGCGTGGAAATTTTGCTGACCTATCTACAAAGCGATCAGCAAAGAGGAAAAAAGAAAAAGGGCGAATATCTAGATGGAAGCGATGCCGCTTCTCATGCTGTACGCGGTTACCGCAGCGGCTACCTGCCCGCCCAGCGCCGCGAAATCGAAAAGGGACTGCGCGATGGCAGCGTAAAACTCGTCGTGGCCACCAACGCCCTCGAATTGGGCATCGATATCGGCGGGCTGGGTGCGGCGTTGCTGGTCGGGTATCCGGGGAGCATCGCGAGCGTCAGGCAGCAGTCGGGTCGGGCCGGGCGCGGTGAAGCTCCAGCGGCCTCGATCCTGGTTGCGACGGCCAATCCGCTTGACCAGTTCCTGGCCCATCATCCCGAATATTTTTTTGCGCGCTCCCCTGAACGGGCGTTGGTCAACCCCGACCATCTGTTGATTCTGCTCAATCATTTGCGCTGCGCCTTGTTTGAGCTGCCCTTTGAGAAAAATGAGCGCTTCGGCAGCCTGGATGTGAGCGAATTCCTTGAGTTTTTGGAGTCGAATCGGGAAGCGCATCTGTCGCAGGAAAAATATTTCTGGATGGCGGATGCCTACCCGGCTGCGGCGGTTTCGCTGCGCTCGGCCTCGCCCGAAAACATTCTCCTGCATGCGGACGAAGGCGCAACGCCCAGAATCATCGGCGAAATCGACCTTGAATCCGCGTCCTGGATGGTGCATCCGCACGCGGTTTACCTGCACGAAGGCCAGCAGTATTTTGTGCAGGCGCTGAACTTTGAGACGCATAGCGCCACGCTCATCCCGGTGGCGCTGGATTACTTCACCGAGGCGCTCAAGGAAACCACCGTCGCCCTGACGAATCTGCTGGAGTGTGCGCCCATCCCCGGCGGCGAAAAAGGCTATGGCGATTTGCAAGTCACCACTCAGGTGACCGGTTTTCGCAAACGGATGTGGGGCAGTGGCGAAAATATCGGACAGGAGCCGCTTGATCTGCCGCCCTCCACTCTGCAAACCACCGGCTACTGGATTTCAGTTGCCTCCGAAACGGTGGAAAATCTCTCTGAAGATGGCCTGTGGACCAACGCCCCCAACGATTACGGCCCCGATTGGCCAAAAATCCGCGAGCGGGTGCGCACCCGCGATGGATTTCGCTGCCAGGTTTGCGGAATTGCGGAAGGCGCGCGCCAGCATGATGTCCATCATAAAATCCCGTTTCGCCAGTTCCGCGATGAAAGCGGGCGGATTCTGCGCGAGCGCGCCAATCAGCTCGAGAATCTCACTACGCTTTGCCCCGAATGCCATCACAAAGCCGAGCAAAACGTGCGCATGCGCAGCGGCTTATCCGCGCTGGCCTTCGTCCTCGGTCAATTGGCGCCGCTGTTCCTGATGTGTGATCCTGGTGATCTGGGCGCTAACGTCGACCCAACTGAAGCGGTTTTTGGTCATCCATCCGTGGTATTGTATGACCTGGTTCCAGCGGGGATTGGCTTCAGCCAGCAATTGTTCGAAATCCATGCCGAGCTGCTTGCGCGCGCGCTCGAACTGGTGACGGAATGTCCCTGTGAAGATGGCTGTCCCTCCTGTGTTGGCCCTGGCGGGGAAAATGGCATGGGCGGAAAAAAAGAAGCGCTCGCGATTTTGAAGGAACTCGTTAAATAGAAATCAGCCCGCCTATTAGGAGACGGGCTGATTTCTATCCCTGTGCTGCATTGGGAAATAGGTTTTTACTAAAGACAAACCGGGTCGCCGTTCTTTCCGTAACCATCAGGCGGCTTCACGCCTTCAGGTAATTGTATCGAGTCGTTAGCGGAATCCCATCTTTGCAGCTTGACGCAAACACCGTCCTGGCTTAAAGATTTGGTCTGCCCGCTTAGGCTGTTTTCTTTGCAGGAAAAATATAAAAGATTCATGCTCGCCAGCGTGAAGGAACCACTTTGACTGCCGCAAGGTGTGCTGGCAGAGTAGTGATAAGGACCTGCGTTAAGCGGCAAGGTCAAAGTTCCCGCAACCTGCGTAACATTCTTTTCTCCGGTCGCATCTTCCAGGGTCAAGGTTAGCAAGCCACCCGTGTGGTTGTGGATTTCAACGGCAGGTAAGCGCGGGGTCTCCTTGGCGGATACATCAGCACCATTTGTCAAGTTGAGCGCTAACAACACGGTCAGAATGATCAATGTCACAAACAAGAAAATTTTCATTAAAATACGGACCTTGGCGTAACTTGCGAGGAAGGATAATGTGAAACCTTGCAATTTTGTAACCTGCGGAGTTTTGAAAAGTGGCTCAGTTTATCAGGTTGCAAAAAAAATGACAATAGGTAATATTACCTATAAAAAATGTGTATAAAAGCAGCACTCATGTTCAATTCTTTATGTATGGCAAGGGGCTGTCCGATTTTTCGGACAGCCCCTTGCCATATCGGCGATTAATAGAAAAACGATGCTTATCTTTTCCCTCGTTTAATCAGAAACACGACCAAAAATACTGCAGTCGCCGTCAGGACAATGGCGGAACCGGAGACGATGTTCAAAAAATAGCTCAGATACAGCCCAACCAGCGACGAAAACGCACCGATGACCGCCGAAATCAGCATCATTGGTGCCAGGCGGCGGGTGAGCAGATAAGCCGTTGCTGCGGGTGTGACCAGCATGGCGGCGGCCAGCCCCACGCCCACGGTTTGCAACGAGATGACCACCGTCAGCGAAAGTAATAGCAGCATGATGTTGCGCAACAGTTCGGCAGGCAGTCGCAGAGTCGCCGCCAGGACCGGGTCAAACGAAATCACCATGAAAGGCCGGTAGAGCAGGAGAACTGTAAGCAGCACCACGCTGCCCAGGCCAAAGGTCAGCCATAAGTCAGTGGGTGAGACTCCCAGCACATTGCCAAACAGGATGTGACTCAAATCAACGGCATAAGTGCGGATGGACGAAATCATGGCCACACCCAGTGAAAGCGCCGCCGCAAATAGAATGCCGATGGCGGTATCTTCCTTGATGGTGCCCTGCCGGGAAAAATAGCCAATTCCCAGAGCCACGGCTGCGGCGGCCACCAGCGCCCCAATCAGCAGGTTGCCGCCCAACAGGTAAGCCAGCGCCACGCCCGGCATGATGGCGTGCGCCAGGGCATCGCCCAGGAAAGCCATGCCGCGCAAAACAACGTAGGTGCCCATCACCGCGCACAGAATGCCGACCATCGTTCCGGCCAGCAAGCCGCGCTGCATGAAGGCATACGTCAGTGGATGGAGCAAAAATTCAATCATAGAGACCATTGGCTTCAGTTTCGTGATGGTGTTCTTCGCCCGGCGGGCAGCATTCATCCACCAGCAAGGCGCCGTTTTCGGTTACCAAAAGCGAATTGCCGAACGCCAGCTTGAGATTTTCCTGTTTCAGCGCTTCCTTCGGTTCGCCGTAGGCCACCACGCGCCGATTAATCAGCAGCACTGCATCGAAGCGACTGGCCGCCAGGTTCAGATCATGCGTGGAAATAATCGCAGTCACCTTGCGCTCCCGCAGACGGTCGAGCAGATCGAGCGTGGCTTCCTGGGTGGTCACATCCACGCCGGTAAAGGGTTCGTCCATCAGGAGAATATGCGGTTCCTGCGCCAGCGCGCGCGCCAGAAAAACCCGCTGCTGCTGTCCGCCGGAAAGGTCGCTGATGGAAGTCGTCGCCAGGTTGGCGATGCTCATTTCGTGCAGGCTGCGTTTCACCGCTTCGCGGTCAGCCTGGTTCGGACGGGCGAACCAGCCGCGCGTATTGAATCGGCCCATCATGACCACATCATCCACTGTGACCGGGAAGCGCCAATCGACTTCTTCGCGCTGGGGAATGTAGGCCACACAGTCCTTGTGGTCGCCCAACGGCAGTCCGTGGATCAGGATGTGCCCGGATTGCAGCGGCAGCAGACCCACCAACGCCTTGAACAGCGTCGATTTTCCGGCGCCGTTCGGGCCCACCACGGCAATCCGCGCGCCATGCGGCACCTGAAAACTGACGTCGTTCAGCACCTTTTTATCCCCGTAGGCAATACTGATATTTTCAACTTCGAGTCGATGTGGGGTATGGGTCATTTTGGGGTTCGTTCTTGAAGGTTGGTTGGGCTGGGAACTGCTAGGATTGGGCGTACATCGTGGTGTGATATACCACCGAGCCTGCGACCAGTAAAACAATGACACCACCGGTAATGGCGGCGATCGGCTTTTCGGGTTTGGCTTCGCCTTCAGCGGTCTTGCGCTTCTGATCGGCGTTCAGTTTTGCGCCCAGGGCGCCAGCCATGGGAACGGCAGCACAAAACATGCACATGGTTTTCTCCTCGAAGGTTACTGACAATCTTTGCACAGGCCAAATAATTGCAGCCAATGCTCTTGAATCTTGTAACCCGTCCGCCCAGAAATGGACGAGATCAAATTTTCCAGGTCATCGCCTTCGAAAAATGTCACCTGGCCGCAGTTTTGACATAAAAGCATATGCTGATGTCCCTGGCTGGCCGAAATGAAGGCCTGGCAGCCGCCGGGTTGATGCACGCGCTGAATCAGGTGCAGTTCTTCCAGCTTTTCGAGCGTGCGATAGACGCTCACCAGCCCCAATTCGGGATGAGCGGCGCGGGCCGAGTCGAACACTTCCAGCGGCGTTAAGGCGCGGGAGCTTGCGGCCATGATTTCAGCCACGGCGCGGCGCGCACTCGTCAGCCGGTAGCCATTTTCAGATAAGGCGGTTAGCCAGGTTTCAGCGCTCATAACATCCTCTTTATTGAAAATCATTTTCGATTATAGGGGGAAATGGGGGCATGGTCAAGGCTGGGAAGTAGGCCGTTTGACGGTTTTATGGTGGCAGGTGGATGATTCCACGCG
>CAILYI010000257.1 GCA_903838415.1 uncultured Anaerolineae bacterium
AAGCGGAAACAGTTCTTGCATGCTCTTTCCGACCATTTCGGCAGCCGGGATGCCGATCATATCCTGATAATTATCACTGACTTTCAAGACCCGGCTCGTGGTGGGGGTCACAGCTTTTATGAAAATATAAATTGGTGAGTATTGCATAAAGGCAGAAAGCAGCGCATTGCTCTCGCGCATGGCATCTTCGGCGCGCTTACGCTCGCTGATGTCTTCAGCTGAACAAATAACCTGCCGCACGGTGCCACCCGAATTCAGAATAGGCGCTGTCAGAATAGAAAGCAGCCTTCGATTGCCATCTGCGTCCGGCAGCCAGATTTCGCTGCGCATGGACTGACCGGTCGCAAAGGCATCTTGAACATCCTGCAGGTATTGCTTCAGCATATCAATTGGGATGAAGTCAGACAGGCTGCGCGAGGCAAGGATTTCCTTTTGCACCCCGATGAAGGCAGCGTGCGCGACGTTGACCGCACCGTAGGTATGATGATCCGTCAGATACCAGACCTGGGTCTGGATGTTGTCGAGCAGAATGCGCCGTTCTTCGTCAGCTTTCGCCTGCACAGCCTGTTCACGCTTACTAACCTCGCGTTCCAGTTCGGCAGCCTCGGAGAGCTTACTTTCAGAGATGTCGCTGATTGTGAGCCGGGCTTCAGGATCACCTTTGGCACTGTGCGCGAGAGTGGCTTTCAGAAGCACCCACATCACGCCTGTCAGGTTATTCTTATTGGTCATCTGCAATTCACAAGTCTGTGTTTTGCCAGTCGCAAAGAGTTTCTTACGGAATAAATAGAAGCTATCCTGGTATTCTTTCATAATCAAACGGTGCAATGGCTTGTTAATCAGTTCAGCGCGGATCACCCCAACCTGACTGGCGGCGGTCAGGTTGGCTTCCAGGATCAGGCCGGTTTCACTGATCGTGCAATAGCCCACCGGCGCCAGGTCATACAGATCGAAATATCGAGCCTGCATCAATTCAATCAGACCTTGCGATCGGCGCAGTTCAGTGTTCTGCATCTCCAATTCAACTTGATAGATGCGTAAATTTTCCAGGGAAGCCTCATATTGAAGAGTTGTCTCCTGGAAGGGAATATTCGCTTGGGACAGGTCTTTATTGACCGGCTCTTGCGCGTTAGCCTCATGGATAATGGAGAGCAGAACCGGCTTACCCTGCAAGGTGAACGGGGATGAATGTACTTCCACTCTGCGCTCTTCCCCACTGGCCAGGCGGTGCGTAAAAATAAAAAAGTTTTGCTCACGATTTATGGCTTTTTGTCGGGCTGCTGCCACCTGATCTGGCGTTAAGGTATTGATTTCATCGATCGGCATGCCGCACAAGATTGCTTTGGGATAACCATAAAAATTTATTGCGGCTGGATTGGCATCAAATATTACGCCTGTGTTGGGTTCGATCAACAACATAATCGCCGCATGGCTCTCAAACATCAAGTGGAAAGCCTGGTCGGCTTGTATGGAAAAATTTTGCTTTTCGGATAAGTTCTTTTTTGAAGTCATCAGATTACCTGTAATTGAGTAGGGGGAAAATTGATAATTTCATTATAGTTTATCGAGCCTTCCAGATGACCATACTCATCAAAAGGGATGGCTTTTACTTGTCTAGGCAAATGTAATTAACGCTCACAACCCCCGCCGCTTATTCATCCCCCGATAACTGCTCCTGGCATAGCTTGATTCTGTCATTCCCCTGTCCTTATCTGTTCGTGCGTACTCTGGAATTCAAGCGGGAAACAGGAGTCGCATCTCTTTCATCAAGCTCCAGTCGAATATTCTTTTGGACGTCTTCGTCATCGTCCGTAGACCAATATGAAAACGTCTCAACCTGATTCCCAAGTTGAGACGTTTTCGAGACTATGCAACCGGATTAATTCTCAGAATTATCAGTCGGACTTGTACAATCACGATCGCGCATGTCGATCCCTCCATCGTGATCATTATCAATCCCATCATTGCATTGGGGTACTACCTGCGGTTTCGTAGTAGGTGTGACGGTGGGCGGAGGAGGCGGATCCTGTAAAGTGGGTGAATTGCCGCAATCGCCGCTAGTCCGACTATATTTTTCCGCTTTCGGAACATATCCATTCAACCCAGGTTTGACCGCAACCACCCAGAACTGACCATCCTCGCTCTGCCCAACGATCGGGAATTGAGTCCCTGCCACCACTCCGGTAATGTCGGGATACAAACTGGCGCCGGGGCCTTTACGCACAAAGACATTGATGGCCGCTTCCCAGATACAAGCCTTCGGTTCCGAAACCGGCAGCGCAGTAGGCGTCACCGTAGCAAGAAGCGCAACCGTTGGAATATTTTCCAGATTCGGGTTGCAATTTGATTCAGTGATCTGCACCTCCGCGCTCGGCTCGCTAAAGGTCTCGCCAGTTGCATTGTACGCGCTCATCTTGTATCGATAAGTACCCTTGCTCAGGTGCGAATCATCGTATGCACGAGTACGATGCTCTGGATCATCAAATGTCTGCGGCAAACCCGATATCCAATCTTCAATAGTAAGGTCAGCGATTTTTACGTATTCCGCACCTGAAGTTGAACGGTAAATCCGCACCCCTTTTTCCCATTCCAAACTAAGAAACGACGTTATTTGGGCTGTGCAGGCAGGGATACCGACAACCTCCACTTTTGTTATTACCGGACTAAGTGGAGCTGGAATACTCCCCTGAGGCTCCGTCCCGCAAGTTGCCACGTCAAGGATGATTGTCTCGCTGTGGTTCGGGCTATACCAACCCCCATGATCACTATAATGGAGCGTATACGTATACTCCCCAGCTGGAAGGCCTTCGTCCAGAAAGCTGGCGGCCTGTTCACCTTGCGCGGCTGCCCACTTGATTTTTTGTAAAACTTGTTTGTTGTCAACAAGTCGGTCCAGAATAATCATCATATCCGCATCCTTCACATGGTCAATATAATTAATGCGGATATTGCAGTTATTTTCCACAACAACGGAGGTGATTTCTGGTAAAGGTCGAAGTTCAGGTATACCTGTATTGACAGGTACAACCGTTGGACTATTTGGCATGTTGCATGCCGCGGCCGTCAGCAACATGACTAAGCCAAGTAAATACGCTACCCCAACTTTCAATATTCTTCCAAACTTTAACATGGCGAGATCTCCTCAACTCAAAGGTTTTTGAACGGCTTGTCCTGAAGCCCGAACCCACTTGTTGGAAAAATCCCACTGCGCGAATTGGCAAACTGGCAGCGAGATAAAAAAACAACATACGCGCGACCAGATTTGCGTAAGTTGCGAAATCGTCTGACCCAATCCATTTGTCGGAAAATAAAGCTTACCCACCAATAAACACTACAAAAACTTTCATCACCGTTAATAGGACAATTTTACAACAAAATCACTGATTGGTGCGAATAAATTTTCGCGCTGAATAACGAAAGCTGTAGTTCTTTGCGATTGTTGCTGGAAATCCCCAACTGGTTGGCGGTTGATTCCCGCGATGAAATCTTTGGCGCTTTTATGACCGCATTTAGGAACAGAGAGATCAATCAGTATTGAGAAACCTGCCATTTCCCACTGCAATGACAGAGATTGGCATCAACTCAGAACCGCGGACGAGGCCAATGGTCCATATCAAATATAGTGGACTAAATTACGTTAATATATCTACAAATTCCGCAAAAATATAAGAAAACGATTAGAATATTGAGATAACGAAAGTCATCCTCAGGACATCAATTATTGGGCTTGATCATTACCTTACTCAACGCGGGGAAATGATTTTAAGAGTAACGGAAACCTGCTGTGAACAGAAAATGCATGCATTGGCAGTTCCTGATGTGTGTTGCGATTATGGTACGGATTGCGCTGTAAGTGGGCTAGAAACCAAAAAAGTCAATTGCAACCGGAGAAGTCTGTAGTGGACCCCAAAAACTGGACGGTTTTTGGTCGATCCTAAGGGGTGGTCTGATCGGGTTGAGCTAACCGCCAGGCGATTTCAAACTCAACGGGT
>CAILYI010000258.1 GCA_903838415.1 uncultured Anaerolineae bacterium
ATGCAGCCGATCAACATCACCCGTTCAGAAATGATCCAGGCTGGCAGTTTCACGCGCCTGGTGAATGGACGCATTGGAGTTGGTGGTATCGTCGTCAAAGCGACGGAGGAAACCGTCGACGCTGCTATTCGCCTTGTTGAGAATTACAGCAACAGCAGCATCAAACTGCTGGATATGTAGTTCGCAGTAAGCGTGTTGTCCCAAATCTCCGTTGTCCAAAATCCCCGTTGAGATGAGCCTTTCGGTCAGGCAATAAGCACACTGGAAGGTTAAATCATAGCGGGTGGTGATGAGAAGAAGTGCTGGCATCGTAGCGGTGCTGGCACTTCTTCTCTATTAGCAAAAAGGAGGAGCCGCATCTTGATTTTTGGGCTGTTTACGGTTTCTCTCAGATTAGTACAGGACTAGCAAATTTTTAAGTGTGGATTCGGCCCAGGCGACATCCCCAACGATTGTTGCCTTTTGGCGGGCTTGTTCGTATGTTGAGCGCCCGGATGCGTAAATATTGAAATCAAGCACATCCATGTTGATGGTGGCAGAAGCTTCGTCGTTCCCGATTTTCCATCTTCCCCCTGCCGTGCCAGCCAGATCAAAAACAATGCTGTGCTTATCCATTATTTTGAGTAAACACTTTGCGACATCCAACATCACCAGTGCGGCAATACGTCCATCATGTTCTGCAGTCTGTTCAAATTTACGCTCCGTGGCACGGCAAATATCGAGCCGGTGCATCCAGGTATCCCTACTGTGGACAACCATCATGAGGTGACCTATATTCAGGCTCCCGGCAGTTCGATGGGGAATTGTCACAAGTTTCATCAATTTGAATTGGTATGCCCATTTCTGAGCAGCCACAGGACCGACTGATTCTAGCTCGGCAATTAGATCTGCCGGAGACTTGCCTTTGCGATCGAAAAGCTGGGTTTCATTGATGGCATCTTCGGGGAGCTGCCTTGCTTTGGGAAGGCTCAGGTACTGGTGTATCATTTCCTTATAGCCTGTACCGCTGGCATAAGATCCCGCCTGATGAGCCAGCATATCTCGAACATTCCAGGCGGTACACGCGGTAGGTTTGCTCCAGTCGTCACCTTCAAGCGTTTTGGCAAGAGCCACGATACGCTCCAACTCAGTACACAGCAGGATGTGGGCTTCGTCTGCCGTGATATAAGGCACGTTCACTGCGTCAAGAACCTGGGGAAATGAATTTACAGCTACCATTATTTTCTCCTTGTGAATAAAATGATTAGGGTTTTGACCAGGCGCCATCCAAAATGGATATAACCGCTGGGATTAAAGCTCCGAACCGTCCCTGCCCTACCGGTAAATGTGGTTCATTTGCCAGATGCAGCGCCGTAAGACCATGCATCATGGCGATAACGACGTCGCCAAGCTGCTCAGGGGACAGTTCAGTCTTGATCTTTGGATACAGGTGCCTGGTAACACGTTCATAGGATTGCTGCAGCAACCCAAAACTTAACTTCAGGCTTTCTTCGGATGGCGAAAATCCGGGAACTGGCCGTTCAAAGCAAAGTTGGTAAAGCTCAGGGTTTTGCATGGCAAAATTCATATAGGCTTCAAAGCTGAGTTGCAGCTCTTCCTGCCAGTTTTTTGCTTCCCTGGATGTTTTTTCCATGGTTTCACCAAACAAAGTAAATCCCTGCTGAAACAAAGCATCATAAATATTCATTTTGCCTGAGTAGTAATGGTAAAGCGAGGGAGCCCGCACATCCAACCGCCGCGCCAATTCCTGCATGGAAAGTGCTGCCACTCCTCCTTCGCGCATGATCACACGTGCAGTTTCTAAAATAGACTGGGCCATTAGATCATGGTTGCGCTGCCTGCGTGGAGAAAGTGAATGACTGGTAAGTTGATTCATGGTTATCCTAATATTATTAGATTTATCTAATGATATTAGGATAACATCCGTTTGTCAAGTCCTGATCCAATGTGAAATTACGAGACAGGCGAAGAATTCGACTCGGCGCTGTTTTCATGGAAAAGGAAACAAAAAAGGCGCAGAAAGACTTCTTCCGGCTCCCCCATGCTTTGTGGACGTTTAACCAGGTTTGGGGAGGAGCCGATTGACATACGTACAAGATTCGCATATTACGTACGGTAGGAGAGTTATTATGACCGAGACAAAATTAACCATACGCGTGCCCCGGGATCTGGTTGAAAACGCAAAGCACTTTGCGGCAGAAAACCATACCACGTTGACGAACCTGATCGAGGCCTATTTGCGTCGGATTCCAGTGGAGCACTCGCTGGAGAATGCGCCGATAGTGAAAAGACTGAGCGGCACATTGACAGCAGATGTGACCTTGGAAGATTATAAAAAGCACCTGGATGAGAAATATGGCGGATAAGCCGCGCGTCCTGGTGGATATCAATGTGATCCTGGATGTGCTCCAAAAGCGGGAACCATTTTACGGTGCATCTGCGGGGTTGCTGGCTGCGCTGGAAAGAGGCGCTGCGCAGGGGTATGTGGCGGCGCGCAGTCTCGCCACACTGTACTATTTGCTGCAAAAAGGGAAGAATTCATCAGAAGCCCGGGCGACAATGACGAGCCTGCTTCAAATCTTCAAGATAGCGCCGGTGGATCAGGAAACGATAGAGCAGGCATTGACATTGGAATTTCGGGATTTTGAAGATGCAGTTCAAATGGTATCCGCGCTCAGAAGTAAAGTGGATTTTCTCATAACGCGAAATGTAAGAGATTACCGGCCTGAGTTGCTGCCTGTCTTGCAGCCCGTAGATTTTCTGGAGACTCTGACCGAATAACTGAAGAGAATAAAAGTTTGCGCAAAGAACGCCAGCCCCCTTGTTGGGTACTGACGTTCTTTTGTTTTACCGGATGATAAAATGGAACATGCGTTCTGTTTGCGATTCAGCAAGGAGTAAATATGGCGGTAATCGCAAGATATGCCGGATATGAAGTGGAAGTTTTGCTAGTGAATAAGGACCTTGGGATGAGCGAAGTGGCGGCCATCGGGTGCGAACCCTGGCCGGTATATACCCACGGGGGCTGGTCGTACAGCCGCTATGGGAAAGTGATGACATCGCAACTGTCGGACATACGGGTGCAAGATGATTGTGTTCAGGATACCCATATTGGCGGATAGGGCACACAGAGCTCTTGAACGGATTACCCCTAAAAATCATCGAAATTCCCTCGGGGGAAAAATGACCGTAACCGTAACCCGTCCCGCGAGTGGTATTACCCTGAACGCAGCCTGACGTAACAAATATATGACACCCTGTTGCATTTTCCCGGCATTTTGGGATGCATCAGGGGTTTTTGTACAAATATCCTGTGTAAAAGGAGACTTATGCGCCACCGTCACGCCCCAAGACCTATCTCCAGGGAAGAACAAGCCAAAAGGATCATCATCGCCACCCTGCATTGGATCGATAACCGCATCAACCACACCCTTATCGAATGGCTCTTTGATGTTGCCGAGAAATTCTGTGATTTTGATACCGTATACGTTACCTGGGAGCGTACTTCCCACGAATACTGTGTATCCATTCACGAATTACACGATCTGTGGTTCCCGCTCGACTTCAAAGCACTCCAAACCAACCGTAATGAGCGAAAACGCATCAATAAACGACGCGAACATAACGGTTACAAGCCTATCTAGCCCATATTTGGGGGTGTTTTTGGGCATTCAGCCGGTTTTGTACCCCCATATCTGGAAAAAGATACTTGTGATCACGGTTCATAGCCAGGCAATTTGGATATTTTCTCTGCCAATTCCCCGATTCTTATAAAACTCGTCCTAAAAATGGTGCTCCCGTCACGCTTACGTCACGGCCAGGTACTACGATATTTATATAGACCTGCCGAGGGGTAGGAGTCATTGAAGGAGAAAACACGATGAAAATTAATTTGAGATTTAGCACAAAACAAAAACCTGTTCAGACCGGGATCAGGGTCAACACCAGGGTCAAGGCGGGGTTCAAGATGGGGATGCCGTATGAATCCGCAGATGAGTATTTAAAAGATTTCCAAAATAGCAATCCAGATTGCACTTCATACTCTAAAGAGTGTACGCAGGCAAATTGGATGACTTTTTTTTCATGTAGTACCAAATGTTTCGATAATGCAGAATGTAATGGGATTTGCACCCTCGGGCATAAGAAGGTTGTCGAATCTATGTTTCCGGTAATGGAAGCCATGGGATAGTAATAAATACATGTTTCCCATTCCCTTCCAATCGTCAAAATGATCAGACTCCCCTTTGCATCGAAGCCAGGGTCAGATCGCCTGAGCGCTGTTTCGTTGCGATCCCAGGGCCTGGAAGGGAAGGCATCTTTCCCACCGCCCGCAGCGGGCGGAAAAACCGGCTCTCCCGTCACGCTTACGTCACGGCCAGGTTGTACGATATTCATAGACCTGCCACGTCAGGAAGATTTCGAGAGGAGAAAACACGATGAAAATTAATTTGAAATTCAGTCCAAAGAAAGATACTCTTCAGACCGGGCTGCAAGTTAAATCCAGGATTAAAGTTGGCATCGCGAATAACCCATGTATACAATGCCAACAGAAGTGCAAGGCTAATCCAGACACTTTCCCTAGCTGCATTGATGATTGCAAAAAGTCAGGTAAGTGCTCGACCTCGCCTTAACCATTCTTTTATCCTATGTCATACACAGTAATGCACAAAAAAAGCCATCCAACCCACAACGATTCCAGAAAGCAAGGTAGCATGAACTTCCAAATATTCTTAGGGAAATCAGTTCAAAGCCAGGGTTTTAAGGTACTCACCGGGCTAAGCCTTGGCCCTGCCCCCTCAAACAGTAAATGTAATATCTGTCGATCGAATTGCTGGGAGAAACGCGTGGTATTGCCAGATGGAACCTTTGATGATATTTACGATTACGAATGTTTGTCTGAATGCGACTTGATCTGTTAATCAGTCTGGCAGAAGGCTGTTTTATTCGTCAAAACCAGCCCATCCCGTCACGCTTACGTCACGGCCAGGTACTACGATATTTATATAGACCTGCCGAGGGGTAGGAGTCATTTGAGAGGAGAAAATACGTGAAACCTATCCAATTGAAAGCCGGGCAAAACTCAGAACCAGCCCGGGCAGGAATAAGAGTGCGAACACAATTAAAAGTGGGGCCGAGTAATTTTTACGAACAATGCGAGAATTGTAAGGAGAACTGCCACAATAATCCCTTAGCATTAATAGAGTCATGTAAACAAGACTGCCAGCTTGAAGTTTGCGACAATTAGCGCTCAATAGAATCCCGACATGCGCCGCCAATGGAATAGAGGTAATCGAGATGCAATCGAGCGCTTGAGAAAATTTATGGTGGCATAAAATAATCATCAGCCAAATGCAACAATTTTTGCAACGATCAAGAGCTGTATAAGATCAATCACAAGGAAAATATAAGATGAAGACAAAACAGGAACGAAACATATCAACCGGTTTGGCCGTGCGCAC
>CAILYI010000259.1 GCA_903838415.1 uncultured Anaerolineae bacterium
GCTGCACCAATTCAGGAAATTCAACCAAAGGAAACATAGGCCACCTCCAAGATGATGTTCCTATCTTGAATTGTACCGAATTTCCTACCCCTTGGATCACTGCTTGATTATTCGGTTATAAAGGTGCTGCAAAAGTCGAGTAAATTAGTTCGATTTTTCCAATAAATAACGGGCAACGCCTCGCAAGGCTTTGCGTCGGATTCGATTAAATGTGCCTTCCGAGATATATAAGCGAGCCATAATCTCGCGGTTGGCTACCCTTTCTACATACGCATCATGCAATACCGCATAATTTTCCCATTCGTGCGGTATCGGTTCAGGCGGTCGATTTCCGTTTGGTCGAAGAGTTTCGATTGCATTGACCAGTTTCTCACGCAAAATTTTCCCGCGATCAATATGGGTTTCGCCACTGATTTTTAATTCCTGCGATAAAGGCGATTGACCCAGAGTGATAGTGTCTGCCAATTTTTTCAGAACATCTTCAACCATTTTGAGAAACTGTGGATCGGGATTCGAGTCGAGAGTGGTAAATAACTCGCTTGATTCAGAATGCAGGCTTTTTTCATGAACTGTTTCCCCGGAATAAATCTCTGCCAGCGCAACGATCGAAGCGACCTTGTTGGCAGCTTCTGCCAAAAGGTCGAGGTCGTTCTCCGAATACTGGTGTTTATTCTTCGGATGTCCTATGCCTATCAATGTGAGTTGTTTGTCGCCCTTATATGCCGGCGCCATCCATGTAAGCGTATCCGCCAACCCTGCCGGTGGTTTGTATACATCTTCAAATGACATCTCAATTGCATTGAACTGTTCCCCAACTGCGACGGACGCAAGGGAAACTCTAACAACCAAACGATCAAATTGGCGCGTGGCAATGAACCCCCCGGTCGAGTCCAAAGTATGGCACAATAATTTTAGTCCATCCTCCAAACGGGTTTGGAGGGAATCTTCACCATCTAAATTGTCCCCCAAATGACGCAATTGGTAGCGATATACATTTTCCCGTCTGGTCGCTTCATAGGCCAGAGATAGATCATTAGCGAGTGCAACTGCCTTTCGTAATTGTTCATCCAGGCTGCGAACCAGAGTGGATATGGAAATTGCCAACAGAGCCCCCATTAAGATCATAGTCAGGCTGGTGATTATCCAAGGTGAAACTTCAATTGCAGAATAATACCAACTTGGCGTAACATACCCTTGTGTTATTTCAATGCCCACAATTGTGATGGCTATAATGGAGGACGCCAGGGCGAGAATACCTCCCCTAATCCCTACCAGCAAGGTAAAGATGGCGGTAAAGGTCAGGAAAAACAAGGCTGCTCCCGCATTTAGCCCGCCCAAAAATAAATTTAAAATACCCATAATATATAGGAATGACAACAGGCTGAAAACCCGCAGGGTATAAAAAGATAATGCCTTGATAAAAGTAATTGCCATCAGCCAGGCCATGATGATTGTATAAATAATTGGATACCAGATGGTTAATTTACCGAAAACGAATGGCGTTAGTCCAATGACATAAAGCACTAATCCAATCCAAACACCAGTTGTAAGGAGTGATTTTAATAAGCGTTTGCGCAACTCCTGTAAACTGGCATTTTTTTCAAATTCATCCAGGCTTTGAAGAAAGAGACCAAATTTATTTATAGACACTTTTCCCTCCAAAAGAAATAAAGTTTGCGCGGTCATTATTTTATAAGTCAATAAGATTTCTTGTGATGTTTCTATGAAACTAAACGAGTTCACCTTATGACGAACAGTGGAGATTCGGTTTCTATCGCTAGCCCGGACAAGCCGGAACCAATTGGGAAAGCAATAACGACAAAATGGGCGCCATTGAAAAAGACCATTTACAGCTTGCCGGCCTTGCAAGAAACGCTCCGCGCAGCCAACCAACTCTACATCAAGCTCATTTCATCCATCGTTACCCCATAAGTAGGCGTAGAAAAATTGCAACACTTGTCTGAAACCAAAACTAAAAACAAACACCGTTGCAAGAGCTTCAATCTCTTCTCAAAGGATGATACCTGCCTGTTACGCGCCTTGTCACGCGTCGCGGCAGCAGTTTCAGAAACTGCCATGGGCCTGCACGTCACCGAGTTGGGCGCGAAAATCCGGGCCGAGAATGGAACTACCAACGCCGTGGCAATGATAGCGTCACCTGACTCGCTTTTATGAAAAGTATTCGTCTTTGGCTTACTTCACAGCGGAGCAGGTCTCCACATGCAAATATTGCTGGCACTCATCCTGTGTCAGCGCGCGCGTGACACGCGACTTTGCCAGGGCGATCACATCCTGGATTTGCAGGTAGAAAATGGAAATGCCCGACCTGCCGCCCACGGCCAACCGTTTTCCATCCGGGCTGAAGGAAACGCTGCCACCGCTGCCACTATCAAAAGGCAGGGTTAACAAATTTAACCCACTGGCGGCATCCCAAAGACGAGCCGAGCCATCGCTGCTGGCGGTCGCGAGCAATTTTCCGTCTGAGCTAAACACAACCTGGTAAACCGAACCCGAGTGACCCCGCCAGGTTAATTGTTGTTCCCCAGTTAACGCATCCCAAATATTGATGGTGCCGTTGAAGCTGGCGATCACGACCCGCTTGCCATCCGTACTGTAATTAACGGCTGTGACAGTACTGTCAACCGGCAAGTCAAACAATTTTTCGCCTGAAGTGGCATCCCAAACGTTACCATTTACATTACTAATCTTGCCGAAGGTCCCGCCGCCTGCAACGAGATATTTTCCATCCGGACTATATGCCACTGATGCCAGCACGTCTTCATCTCCATGTAATGTAAGCAAAGCTTTGCCACTCGCCAGATCCCAAATGATAACTGTGCCGTCAGAACTCGTACTGGCAAGCCGGGTTCCATCCGGCGAAAAGGCGATTTGATAAACTGCAGCCGTGTGCCCCAACAGCGTGTTGCGTTTTTTACCGGTCTGCGCATCCCAAATGATGACGGTTTTATCTAAATTTCCACTTGCAGCCAGTTTTCCATCGGCGCTGTAAGCCGTATACAGGGCTGGCCCATCCAACTGCATCAATTCTTTACCAGTCGCTGCCTCCCAAATTCTGGCATTCCCATCGGTGTAATCTGTTAAAATGTTCGTTCCATCCGGGCTATAACTCAGATATTCACTCCATGTATTTGTCGCAGTATTGGCGAAGGGGATAAAAAGCGCTTCCGCAGGTGGAGTAAGATCCCATATTCGAGCAGTCCCATCCCAACTGGCAGTTGCCAGGCGTGTGCCATCCGGACTAAAAGCAAGGTTGAGAATTGTACTGGCGTGACCGGAGAGAGTGGTTAACACTTGCCCGGTCGTGCTATCCCAAATTTTCGCTTTTTGATCGTCCGCAACGGTAGCCACAAGCGTTCCATCTGGACTGAAAGCAATCGCATCGAGCGCGTTCGTGTGTCCAAAGCTGCCGCTCAGCAACACTTTCCCATTAGCCGCATCCAAGACGACTGCAATTGGATGTTGAGTATCACCGCCAGCTGCGGCAATGCGCATACCATCCGGGCTGTAAATGATGCTCAGCAGAAGCGGCACACCCTCAACGGGTATGGCGAGGAATTCTTTCCCCGAACTTGCCTCCAACACCCGTACAATACCATCCGCGCTGCATGTGGCAATACGCTTGCCATCCGGACTAAATGCCACATCATAAACCTTTGAGTCCTGAATGGCGAAGGCAAGTAATTCCTTGCCGCTGGCAGCATCCCAAATTTTCGCAATATTGTCATAACTTGTCGCTACCAGGCGTGTTCCATCTGGACTAAACTTGACACTAATGCCGTCTTCTGGAAATCCTGATAAGGTAAACTGTTCCTTTCCGCTGATTGCATCCCACACTTTCACAGTTTTATCTAAACTGGAGGTGGCCAGACGCTTGCCATCCGGGCTGTAAGAGATTCCCCAAACTTCATCGGTGTGACCCTTGAGAGTCAACAAAAGCTCGCCCGTCTTTGCATCCCAAATTTTTGCGGTTTTATCCGCGCTGGCAGTGGCAATCCGCTTGCCATCCGGGCTGTAGATGACGTTATTCACCAAAGCATTGTGCTGAAGGATCAGCCTGACCCGTGAAGTCAGAATGGAGCGATGCAGGGCATTATCTGATTCATTCGTATGGACAGTGGCTTCAGCTTGCAAGGCCAGCAGGATACTTCGTTCGGGATCTGATTCGAGGCTGCTGACGGCGGCTGAGGCCAATTCTCTTGATCTCGAAATTTTTCCGCTTGCAATCGCTTCCGACGCGTTACGATAAGCCTGATTTCCAAAGAACAACCCCACCCCTGCCAGCATGAGCGCTAACCCTAATGCGCCCGAAATAATTCTATTGCGGCTTCGCAGTCGAAGCGCCGCTTGCTTTTCGGTCTCAGCCAATTTTTGAGCAGTTTGGAGTTCACGTCCTTGACGCGCTTGTTCCTCTGCCACCTGATGATGACGTTCAGCGCTGCTGGCAGATAAGAACGTACGCTCGGCATGCGTCAACGCGATGGTTGTATTTGACGACCAGCCCTCGAACTGTTCCAGACGCGAGCCAGATAAAAGGAACCCCGCATCTTGCCCCGAGTTATTCCATTCATTCGCTGCAGCGGCCAGTTGTCTCTGGGTGCGCAAATCGGCGCGGCTTTCGGACAGCCATGTGCGCAGACGCGTCCACTCCCGGATCAGGGCTTCATGCGCCACTTCAAGCGTCGCGCGACGCGTGAGCGGGTCGCGGTCGAAACATAGTAAACGCGCTTTGGCAAAAGTTTCGATCACCTTCTGAATGGCAGCCTGTTGATCAGCTTGCAGCGCTTCAATTTCCTCGCTTAGAACCCTGCGGCGGGTGTCTTCAGTGCCTTCGCCCAAAGTTACCAAGCGTAGGAAGAGCTGGCGAGTCGTCGCTTGACCGGCTTCATCCAACCCGGCATAAATTACCTCCGCGCTGCGGCCCAGCGCGCCGAGTACACCGCCAATCTCTTGATAGGCTTTGGCCGTTAATAAGCGTCCAGCGCGCCTCAAAAACATTTCTGAGAGCGAGTATTGTAATAAGGGCAGCGCGCCGGGTTGTTTGTCAACCTCGCGCATGATCATCGAAACCAGTCCTTTTTCCAGCTTAAGCCCGGCACGTTGGGCGGGATTTAAAATCGCGCGTTCCAATTCATCCGGCGTCAGCGGCAGGACAAACTCGAATCGGCGCTTGAGCAGCTCGCCAAAATCGACATAGCGCAGCGGTTTGTCGGTGAAATCGGCCCGCAGGGTGATGACCACATGTAAGCGGCTGCGTTCATCCATCACCGCAGCAGTCAGATTTTCCATCAGCAATCCGCGTTCGGTTTCATCATCTACCAGCGTGAAGACTTCCTCGAACTGGTCGATGACCAGTACCAGCTCGACCGACTTATCCACTGGCAAAATTCGGTTGACCGCGCGCAGCAAGCCGCGGCTGCCATCCTTCATTTGAGATAGCAAATGTTCTGGGGGATTGACGGCCACACGCAACAAGGATGCTTCCAACTCTTCAAAAGGATGTTTGCCGGGCAGCATATCCACGATGAACCAATTCTCCGATCCGGGCAGACCACCACGCCGCAAAGCCGGAACTAACCCGGCGTGTACCACCGAGGACTTGCCGCTACCACTCGGCCCAATCACGGCCAGGAAGCGACTCAGGTCACCACTTTCTCCTATGCGCGCCACTAATTGTTGAACCAACGTTTCCCGCCCAAAAAAGTTTTCTGTATCGTCTTCACCAAAGGCGTACAAGCCCTTGAAGGGATTGGTTATTTCGAGCTTGGTTTCTTCTTGCGCATAAATGGTCACCGGGTCGGCATTCACGGCACTCCCGGCAGCCTGAAGGAAATCTTTGTAGAGCGCCAATGCGTCGTCATAGCGCTCGTCCGGATTTTTCGCAGTAGCGCGCGCAATGACCTTGTCTAGTTCGGACGGCAGGTTGGTTTGATGCATCGCCAGAGGCGGCATGGGCGGATTGATCTGCTGCCAGATCAGCTCAATCGGCGTCGGCCCCGCGAAAGGCAAACAGCCGGTCAGCATTTCGTATACCATGATCCCCAATCCATATATATCTGTTTGTGGTGTGACTGGAAGTGAATTAATTTGTTCGGGCGCCATGTAATGCGTCGAGCCGATCAGCGCTTCGCTGGCAGGCAGGTTTTCCTGCTCGGGCTTGCTGATGGTTTTGGCGATGCCGAAATCGGCAAGGTAAGCGTTGCGATCTTCATCCAGCAAAACATTGGTTGGCTTGAGATCCCGATGGATGACCCCCATGCGATGCGCGGCGTTCAAAGCGGAACAGATTTGTTGAAGCAGGTGGGTTGTCGCAGCGATGGAAAGCGCGCGCTCCCCAATCAGGTTTTCCAGGCTGCCCCCACGCAGCAATCGCATGACCAGGTAAGCCACGCCCGGCTCTCGCCAGTAATCAATCAGTGGGACGATATGTGGATGTTCAAGCCGGGCCACGAGTTGCGCTTCGGCTTCGAAGCGCCGGATGAAATCCGGGTGGTTGGCGTAGACCGGCAGGATGATCTTGACGGCCACATCGCGCTCGACGTTAGGCTGCACAGCGCGATAGACGGAACCCGTGCCACCCTTGCCGATCCGTTCTGCCAGGGCATATCCATGGATCGCGCGCCCGGTCAGGTCCTCGCGCCCGATTTCTTCCGAGGCAGGAGCAGGGCTGGATGTATGCCGATCCACCACGTTAGATTGGACTGCGCGGGCGCGACGCACAAAATCGGCGCGTTCATCTAATAAGATTGCCAGGGACAGAGCCAGTCGTTCGGCAATTTGGACCGAGGCGCGCAGGTCATCGGATTCGATCTTTCGCAGGGTGATAGCGGCGCAACCGACCCGCCGCGCCAGCTCCTCCTGGGTCAGATCAAGTTCCCGCCGGCGCTGCCTGATATAGTTGCCGAAAGAAGGGCTTCGATTCATAGCGTCTCCATGATTTACCCTGATAACCTGAGAGTATAACTTATGATGCTAATGAATTTGTAATCTTTACTATTTATATCGCTTTTTGTATCGCTTTGATTATACAGTTCCTTTTTGAACAACTGATACAAATAGTGATACGCTGCCCCAAAAAGCTTGATTTTGATTCTCCCGGATGATACCCTTTGACAAGTTCAACAAATGAAGCCTAAGTTTCTCAACAGGAGCTGATTATGGCACCAAACCGAATATTTAATTTTATTATTACGCTGGCTTTGGCAGTTGTTACGCTTGGCTGCTTTTATTATCTAGTTGAGAAGGTCAGTGCAGGACGTTCGGACCCGGCACAATTTTCTATTAGCTGCTCCCATCCACAGACGAAACAACTGCTTTATCACCGCAGCAGCCGCAGTGCAAAGGGTACACTGATTACTAATCCCAATGCAGCGACAAGGCATCTGCTTTATCATCGTAGTGTAAAGTCTTGCTACCCGGCCGCAAAATAAAAGGGTTTGATAAACCGCCACTCCCAGCGCGTATATATCCTCTTGCCATCCACTTTGGAAGAATCCCGGATTCGCTCCGGGCAACGTAATCGAAGGTTTCCAGCATTTAGGTAGCACTGGTCATGGCGGTATGAGCGTTGCAGATGTGCCGAGTTTTTCTCTCCACATCTCGTTGAAATTTCCGCTAATCTCAGTGATGCGCTTTGCATCAATTCGCTGATACACCTGAAGCAGCCACTTCAGGCGGTAAACTTCGTCCGCGACGGGGTCAAGACCACAACCAGTACACTTGTATGGGGACTTGAACATACCGGCGAACCGCTCCCTAAAGTGGGTATGATTGAACTTATCGTAGATGTCAATGGCGACCCTCTTTGCATCACTGAGTTGATCGAAGTGGAAATCAGACCATTCAACACTGTGGATGAACAATTTGCCTTTGAATACGATGAAGGCGATCGCACTCTCGCTTTCTGGCTAAGACAAGTGCATCTCCATTGCTCTGAGTTTGCCACTTATGGGATGCAGTCAACATCAGTATCGGCAAAGGGGTTTTCATCTGCCGCGAGCATCCAGCCCATACAAACGGGCATTTCAGTCTGCCCCTCAATGCCACCCTCCTGCCAATGATCGTGGAATTGTTGCACCAATTCGCGCGTGAAAATCGCAGGAGGTTTCATCTTTCCGTCATCTTCGCTGATCAACTCAAAATGGATGTGCGAGTTATCCGCCTGTGCGAAAGGCAAATACATATAACCGATGATCTGGCCTTTCTTAACCTTATCGCCAGCATGGACGGTGATGAATTTAGAATAAAAGCCGGGAGAAGGTTCCGGTGCAAAGGGTTCAATGCTGTATTCAAAAGACCAGATAGTATTGCCTGCATGGGCAATTGCCAGGTAAATACCATACCGATCATTCTGACCAACCCGGAGCGATTCGGTAATGCTGCTGATGTCTCCATCGGCGACAGCATAGATCGGTGGATAATTGTCAGGCGCGGTGTCTCCTTGGCCAGACCCGGCCAGATTGATCAAAATGGACATGCGCACCGACATGGGGATGATCGCCCCGGACACCATATAAGGGTTGCCGCGTGAGACCAGGGCAAGGTCAACAAGAAATTGGTCTGATTTATTGGTGGCAAATGTTGTCAATTCCGGGAGAGTTGCATATTCCGGACTCTGAAATGATGGTGGAATTCTGATCTGGGGGGCAGAGCGCACAGCGGGAACACAAGCTACCATCATCAGGGTAAGTAATATAATCGCTGTTTTTTTCATATTCCAGCGGTAGTGATGGTTACAACTTTGCATTTTTTATCGCCCCCCTTCGGGGAAACCTGTCTTTTTATAGCTCATCTCAGTTGCGATTCCCATCGCGTCCCCGCGTTCTCTGGGGAGAGTACAGAGTATTACAGCGAAGTACGGGAGAAAACAATTAGCCGGGTAGCCGAGCGGCGTGAAAATGAATGGCTCTGCGTCGACGGGCAGGCGCAGGACTGTACGGGCAGCCTCCACCTTGAAGGCTGCAATCCAGCAGGTGCTCAGATGAAACATCCCTTACTTAAGTGGAGCCCGGGATTCTCCGAATAGGTA
The DNA here is from genome assembly GCA_903838415.1 of uncultured Anaerolineae bacterium. Classification (GTDB taxonomy): domain Bacteria; phylum Chloroflexota; class Anaerolineae; order Anaerolineales; family Villigracilaceae; genus UBA5195. The sequence goes on from CAILYI010000259.1 coordinate 9,047, forward strand.
GATCATTCACCACCATTTAGCAAAGGTCCTGAAACATACCATTTTTGGGGCAAAAATCAGGTAATTAAGTTACGTTCCAAGTTCCACTCAGATCATAGTGATTGATGTTATTTCTACCCGTTACTGTAAGAGCATATTCTAAATTTTGGGTTGTCACAGATGATGATAATACACATGAACCTGCGCTCCTGCTTTGAATTACTGTGCCTTTTTGTTTGAGTGTACAAGCTACACTTCCTACCGTAGCTTTAACTTGGACATACACTCCCTTAGTGGTGACATAATGCTTTCTATTTATTCCGCCCCGAATATCTGGATCAATAACAAACGCAATAGTTTTTATTCCATTGGATTCAACATTTGGCCGGAAATCATACTCAAGGACCAAGTCGTCTTCAGCGATTTCAATATCATTGGAGAGTGATGTTGCGCTTGTATTTTTCAGGGATTGATTTTTCTGCGCCGTATTTTTTGCGCTGCTTTGGCTGAATAGA
>CAILYI010000260.1 GCA_903838415.1 uncultured Anaerolineae bacterium
AAGCGGAAACAGTTCTTGCATGCTCTTTCCGACCATTTCGGCAGCCGGGATGCCGATCATATCCTGATAATTATCACTGACTTTCAAGACCCGGCTCGTGGTGGGGGTCACAGCTTTTATGAAAATATAAATTGGTGAGTACTGCATAAAGGCAGAAAGCAGCGCATTGCTCTCGCGCAGGGCATCTTCGGCGCGTTTACGCTCGCTGATGTCGGTATCAACACCGCGGTAGCCTGTCAGCTTTCCATTTTCGTCCAGGATGGGGAGCGCATTGGTTGAGACCCAGAGTATCCGTTCATCCCTGGTTTGCAGGGCATTTTCAAGATTGCGGAAGGAGTCATGGTGTTTGAAAAATTCAAGAGCTACCGCTTTAAAGTCTGCGCGTCCTTCTTCAGGGTGCAGATCGTAAAAGTGTTTCTTGCCGATGATTTCCTCGGGGGTGAAGCCCAGCATCGACAGGCAAGTCTGGCTGATATAGGTGTAAAGCCCCTCGGCATCCACTTCCCAAGTCAGCGCCCGGCTGTATTCTGCCAGAACACTCAGGCGCCGCTCAGTGACCTCCAACAGGTTTTCTATCTCTTTGCGCTCAGAAATATCGCTTATCAGAATTCGAGCTTGATGCTCCTTTTTGTCACCCAAACTGAAACTGGTTGCCACCTGTGCCCAAAATATCGTTCCATCCTGTTTTACCATTCGCAGTTCGTCAACTTGTAACGTGCCTGTTTCGACGAATGTCTTTCGGTGAAAGTGATACTGATCCTGGCAATTCTTTTCGACGAAGCTGCTCAATGGGCTATTGAGCAGCGCTTCCTTGGTTACACCCAGCAGGTTGGCCGCAGTCTGGTTTGCTTCCAAAATCAGCCCTTTTTCGCTGACGGTGCAATAACCCACCGGCGCCAGGTCGTACAGGTTAAAATACCGTTTCCTAAGGGCTTCGAGTTGATCTTGCTTGTCGTACCGTTCAGCGTTCTGCGACTCCAGTTCAATCTTGTATTTACTGACCTTTTCCAACGCTGCTTGACGTTGAATCGCTGTCGCTTCGAGCACCAAATTAGTTTTTTCCAGAACCTTTTCTATCTTTTTTCGCTCGGTGATATCCTGTCCCTGCGCAATCGTGGCAAGCGCTGTTTTGCCATCTGGCTCATACAGCGTGGCAGAATTCCACAACACCGTTCGAACTGAAGTGTCAAGATGCAGGATTTCAATTTCAACCGATTCCCAGCGTTCACCGATCGAAGTCCTGCGAATCTGCGTCATTGTTTTTTTAGCAAGTGCAGCAGGAAATAGAATCTCCAAAGATTGTCCGAGCACGTCTACTTCAGTGCGCCCGGTCAGGAATTCGAAGGCGTGATTAAAGCGCGTAATGCGGAATTTCCGATCCCAAACGATAATCGGGGCATTGGCATAGTTGATCAAATTTTCGAGATAATTATTCACAAGCGCAAACTCGGCAGCCTGTTTGGCTTTCTCTTCGTTTTGGAAGGTAAGCTCCAGGTTGGCAATCACCAGATCGGCGGCTCGTTTGGCTTTCTCTTCGTTTTGGAAGGTAAGCTCCAGGTTGGCAATCACCAGATCGGCGGCTCGTTTGGCCTTCTCTTCGTTCTGGAAGGAAAGTTCCTGGTTGGCGATCACCAGATCGGCGGCTCGTTTGGCCTTCTCTTCGTTCTGGAAGGAAAGTTCCTGGTTGGCGATCACCAGCGCATCTTCCACTTGCTTGAATTTTGTGACGTCACGCCCCAGGCCCATGACACCGATGATCTCTCCGCTTTCATTACGCAGGGGCGAAACAACTGTGTGGTAATAACGTGCCTGTGTACCTTCCTTTACTACCCATTCATAGCCTTCTATTTCCCCTGCCAGGGCGCGCTGATTTGCTTCAAAACGGATGCTACCATATGGGTCTTGTTCTCCAAAGATCTCCCGAGCAGTTCGCCCCAGAAAATACTCCGGGGTGCGCTGCATCTTCTCGATCCAGTGTCCAAAAACGCCGCTATAGCGCTGTTCGTGATCCAGGGTGAAGACGATATCATCCGCTGAATTGATGATGGCGCGGAATTTCTCCTCGCTCGCCCGCAATTCAGTCGTCATACGCACAGCCATCTGGTGGGCATTCACGCGCAACGTCAACCATGAGAGCATTAGTCCAAACAACAGCAAACTGATTAATGTTCCGCCCACCAAAGCCATCCGAATTTTGCCATAGTCCAGGATGGGGGCAGTCGTACCGATCTGGGTGAAGCGCAAGCTCCAACGCTGCCCGGCAAAATCGATTGGCATCACCCGGGTAAAGGTCTGCCCAACCGGCAGGTCTGCCATGTTGGCTGGCTGACTGCTATACAGCAGACTGGCGGGAGAGCGCTGGTCGCCATCGAAAATTTCCAGCTGGATCATTTTCCCGGCTTGAGATCCCAAATCACCGATGATGCCAGCCATCAGGTCATTCATGCGGTAAGGACTGTAGACCCAGCCCAGGATAGCCGCGCGACGCTGGGCAATGGTTTCGATTGGCAATCCATGCTGATAAACCGGAACAAACAAGAGCGTACCGGCCTGAACATCATGACCATTCTCCTGTACCAGCGCCACCTTGCCGGAGAGCGCCGCGCTGTTATTGTCACGGGCGCGTTCCAGGGCGGTTCTGCGGACAGCTTCCGTGAACATATCATAGCCAAAAGCGCGTAAATTGCGATCTGAAAAGGGTTCCAGATAAATGATCGAAGTATAGAAATCGCGCTCGCCCTCTGGCCAAACTTTGTAATCA